>JACNKV010000106.1:0-18421 GCA_014381855.1 Fidelibacterota bacterium
ATTTTTAAACTATTTTCAAACAGACAGGAATGTCTGTTTGACGGAAAAACTGTAGTATAGACATTCTTGTCTGTACAAAGTTCAGGCGACTATCTATCTCCGGAAATTCGTTTTTCGAAAATCAGACTTTTATTTATTGTAGCGCCTGTTTGGATAAATCCGGCTGACTCATATAGTTGAAGGGCAATCGAATTTTTCGGAAGGACTTTTAATCGAATTCTGTTATAATCATGTTTTGCCACTTCTGCTTCAGCATGTAGAAGCAACGTGTTGCCAAGTCTTTTTCCGCGGTGTCCACGATCGATAAAAACATGAAAAAGAGTTGCTGTACGTTTCCCGAGAGGAAGCAACAAACTGAAATATCCAATAATCCAATCATTGGTTTTCAAAACATACGTGACAGTATCATCATTTGAGTAAGCAAGTTTAATCCATTGCCGGAAGTCAAACGGGTAATTCATTCTTGGGTCTGTCAAATTTAAATCACGGGGGTTAGCAAACCACGACTTTAGGCAGGAATTAAGAACCTGTCTGTGCTTAGGGTTTGCATAACTCACCTGTTCAAGTGTAATCTTACTGGTCATCTTCGGCAAGAATTTACGAAAAACCGCGGGAGGATGATACATGGAAAACCTCGTGTTTTATTTCGGGGTTAAGAAATATCAAAAATTTAATGCCTTATTCGGAGGGGTGAGATATGAAAACAATCACATCAATTGAAAAGTTCAAGGAAGGCGATACAATACAGGGATTTTATCTTTGTGTTGAAAAGCACCTTCGCCATACACGAGCCGGAGATATATATTTAGACTTACTTCTTCGTGATCGTACGGGGCAAATTCCGGCGAAAGTTTGGGATAAGGTAGAGGAGTTCAGCGAAAAATTCTCTGCGGGAGATCCGGTGGCAATCAAAGGGGTGGTGGATTCGTACAGAGACAAAAATCAACTTACGGTAACACGCATCAATAAAGCGTCGGTTCAATCGTATGGGCGGTATGGATACGACCCGGTGCTGATCGTTCCGGCATCTCAATACGACCGGAAAACTATGTGGAAAGACGTTACCGATATTATTCGCAGGATGAAAAACACGCACCTTCGAAAACTTGTCGGGCGAATTTACAGAGATAATAAAGACAGCATTCTTATACATCCGGCAAGTGTGTTGATGCATCATAATTATCGGTCAGGGTTTTTAGAACACATACTGTCCATGGCAAAGATTGGGGAGGTACTTGCCGAGCATTATTTATTAGATACGGATCTTGTTTTGGCGGGAATTCTTCTGCATGATATCGGAAAGCTAAAAGAAATTGGTTCTGAATTGGAAGTCAGCTATACAGATGAAGGAAATTTTATCGGGCATATTGTTTTAGGGCGGGATGTACTGAGAGATGAAATCAAAAAGATGAAGAAATTTCCGGAAGATATTCAACGTAAATTAGAGCACATGATTTTGTCGCATCAGGGGAAACACGAATGGCAAAGCCCAAAACGTCCTGCGTTCCCGGAAGCAATGTTGCTGCACATGATTGATAATCTTGACGCAAAAATGAATTTAATGGACAAGGCTATTCAGGAAGATACCGAAGAAGGTGCGTGGACATCATGGAAAAACATATTCAGAACACCGTTGTACAAAGGACAGAATAAAAGGTGAATAGGAGAAAAGGAGAGAGGGAGATGGGGAGAAAAGGAGAAAACAGCCACTTACCAACTTGTCCAGCGTAGCGAAGATGGATAACCAATAACCAATGCACAGTTCCCAGCTAACAGAATTAGTCCGAGCAGCGATGTTTTCCGCATTGGCGATTGGTCTTGGGTATGCCCTTTTAATGGTGCCAAATGTTGAGTTGATGACACTGATTATTTTCATTGCAGGTCTTACACTTGGTTTGCGATGGGGAGTAATCATTGGCGGGACAAGCGAAGCAATTTATTCCATCCTAAATCCATTTGGATCAGGGCTGATGTTTCCGCCGTTGCTCATTGCTCAGGTTGTTAGTATGATGTTTGTCGGATTTGCCGGTGGACTTCTGCGGTCGGTATTTTATCGAACATCATTTTCTTCGATACAAATTGGATTCGCTGGCGTTGTCGGGTTTGTTGTAACATTTATCTTTGATTCCCTTACTACTCTTAGTTATCCGGTCAGTGCGGGTTTTGACGCACCGCAAACATGGGGGATCTATTTATCCGGGCTGTGGTTTACTGTACTGCATCAAGTGTCGAATATCGTTGTGTTTTCTGTGGGGGTCCCAACCGTGATGAAACATCTGGCGAATGAGAAGAAAGACATAAAGAGTAAGAAGTGATGAGTGAGAAGAAAATAGAAAGTCGGAGAGCAAAAATGCGTTTGCCGATGCTCCTACTGTTGTTTGCCGGGCAAATGTTCGCTGACCCTGAAATTATTCCATTTGAATGGAGCGGGCAGTACGGAATGATGGCGGATAACGGAGTCACGGTTTTTCAGCAAGATTGGAATTCCGGACCGGTTGTCATCGATGGTATGTACGCGAATTATCCGTTAAGGTTTGGTGATGTTTACCTTAATAATTTTACTTTTTATAAATTTGGAGAAATTGTTGGGTTTGAGGATGTCCTTCCTGATTCTAATACGGTTTCATCTGCATTCGATTATCGGCGCGGGGACTATTTATATGATCAACTGGAAATAAAAGCTGATTTTGGTTCAAAAAACAGATTGATCAGATGGAACGGTTTCAAACGCAGTTATGGCGGATCTTATGGGCAATTTAATATCTCTTCGGCAAACCCGATTCAACAATCCTATCGGATAGATTATATCTCAAAATCAAATAACGAATCAATTTACACCTCAGCCCAGAGATTTATAACGTCTTCAGGGTTCCATATTCCTGATTCGGCGACATCAGGAAAGTTGAATGATGATATATCAGCAGCCGGTATCATATATTCACACCCTTTCAGAAACTGGAATTGGAAAATTCATGGCTCAATTTTTAATCAGAAAAATCGAGTAGAACGATCGGAATTGCATTCCACCGGGAACCGATATCTAAGCAGGCTGCATTTTAATACACAATTAGCTCAGTTGAATTATAATGAAAGCAGACTGCATTTTGGGCTCTCAGCCGATATTCGGCATTTTCGCCAAGACAGTGTCGTGAAAACGCAGGGAATGTCTTTACTGTATTTTGGGTTAAAAGTAGACTCACTATTTGCTAGAGCAGGAATCGATGTTGAAAGCTACCATCCGGAGTTACAGGTATCGTATTATCCAAAATTTGGTATGTTAAACGGAATTGCAGAAGTTAAACTGAACTCACGTTTTAAAAATGCGGGCGATTGGAAAACAAATAAGTCCCCGGTTGACCGATGGTTAAAAAGCAAGCTTGGTGCAAAGGTAACAATGGAAAAATGGAGATTGTCCGCTTTTGCTGTTTATACTACGTGTTCTCTGCGTAATAACTTGATTAATTTTGAGGGAGATATGACTAGTATTTCTCCGAAGCATCTCTCAGGGGAAATTAACTCCAATTGGAAAATTTTTAATAATTGGCAAGTATCAGGTCGGTGGCGGCACGGCTTATTATCCTTTATATCTGATGGAATCGGCGATAAACTGCATTTTTCAATCACCGGTAAAGAATCGTTATTCAGTGGGAATATGCTTGCCATAGCCGGACTGGAGTTAGAAGGATGGTTAAACAGAGAACGTCAGTTTGGATTTGACCCGTTTGAGAATACATTTTTCCATCTCTCAGACGATGAAAGAACTTTGCCGGATGCATGGCTGTTAAATTTTACGTTCACAGCTGAAATTTCCGGCGTAACATTAGAATGGTCAGTAAAAAACGTTCTGAATGCTACTGAACCGGCGGTGAGGTCTGTTTATCCAGATATCGATTCTGAACTGTTCTGGGTTGAATCAAGCCATCTGTTTTTGCCAATGGGTCGTTTTATGTCGTTCGGCGTGTATTGGACGTTTCAGGATTAAGAGAGCCTTCCGAAGGTGTAAACCCCCGGGAGGCTATTATCAGCTCTATTTGTTGACGGTAAATCCAAGTTTAAGCGTTCTTCCCGGTTCGGGGTAGTATGGCAAAGATTTCACATCCTCATCCAATAGATTTTCCACAGTCAAATTTACAGCAAACCTTCTGTTAAATACAGGTAGGTTATATGTCGTAGCCAGAGACACAGTCATCGCACCTTTCATTATTTTATCGACCACCACGGCGTTCCAGTTTTCATCATATTCAGTGACGACATATCGACGATTTCCGGTATAATGTGCCTGCAGGCTTGTTTGAAAATAATCTGTATCAAATCTGATTGCAAGGAACCCAATTTTATCGGGAGTGTAAAGTAGCGTTTTCTGCGTGGATTCATCAATTAGGTCCAGTACAGAAAAATGGCTTTGTATCACAATCGGGATTTTAGGGAGTTGAAACTCACCGGTAAACGTAATCGAAGTTCGACGTGTCTTTGCGATGTTGAAAGGTTGCCATACCCATCCGGTTTCATCAATCGGCTGCCACTGGATTAAATCCTCACTCTTCCGGTCTGTGTAACTCAAAGAAAAATGACCGAACGTTTGAATATTCTGTCGAAATTGAATGGTAGAATATTCAGAGTGCTCCGGTTTCAGTTCAGGATTACCATTCCAATATAGGTCATTAAACCCCGGGTATTGAAAGGCTGTGCCAATCGCGGCACTTAATCGTGCACCTTTCCAGCTGTTCAATGAAAGACGCACGTCATACGTTTTTTCACTATAGGCATCTTTTACATTATCATATCGAACTGCGGGAGTCAGTTGTATGTTTTGAAATGGGTTGAGGTTAACACGGGCAGATGCTGAATACAATGTTCGTGAGTGATGCCCGGCATCCGTGCTCTTAATGTATTCTTTTTTTATTTCCGTCAATGCTTGGATATCTATAAATGAAAATGGTTGAGTATTAAAGGTCAGCTTTGCGTGATCGGTCGTGAGTTCATGCCGGCTTTCTATAGGCCAAGCCGGGTCAGGGTTTTGGTAGTCTTCATCGCTGTGCCGACGAGATAGTTGCAATTTAACAAACCCTGTTTTTATCGGGGTTACAAGAGAAACGGAATGAATTTGCAATGTATCCTTTTTGGTTGCAAGATTTGAGAGCCAGTTGGTCGGTCCTGCAATGCCCCGATTTTGTGCCGAAAATAAACTAAAAGCAGATAGGATTACATGCTTACCAATCGGTCCTCGAATATGGAATGAACCCCATTGTTGGTCAAATCCATTGTTTTCCCGTTGAAGAGTAGAATCCCCGTTTGCATAGGAATAATTACCGTTGTCGGAAGTTGAACCTATATCAAAATGAGCTGTTAATGCACCAGACGAAGTTGTTAACCCTGAGTGGACGGAGCGGAATCCGTAATCACCCAGAGAAAATTGGAATGATGTCTTATGTAAATCAGGGGATAACGTAAATACTCCATCGATTGCTCCCGAGCCGAAAAACACACCGGGAAGGGGAGAGACTGTAATCCTGTTTAGCAAATCTGTTGGAATTTGTGAAAGATCTGTCCCCCCATTTTGCGGACTGGTTAAGTCTACACCTTCAAGCGTGACTTTTGTATGAGTACTTGGACCGCCATTTAAACTCAATGAGCGATTTCCGGCCAAGCCGCCATAAGAACGTAATTGCAACGCAGGAATCTGATTGGCTAACGCATTCGTTGATGAAACGTTGAAATTAGATTGATAAATGTTGCCGGTAATGTTGGGGAATAATGGTTTTGCTTCGACTGAAACAGAGTCCATCTCGATAATTATCTGTTCTAACCGAATGTGAACGGTGCGGTTATCATTGATGGTTAAATCTTTTTTTGAATAACCGATTCGGCTGACCTGCAATTTGTCACCGGCAGAAACAGGTTTTGATAAGCGGAAATATCCTGTTTCATCCGTGGTAGTGAATTCATGAGACTGTAGATGTTCAAGGATCGCATAGGCAACCGGTTCGTTTACCAGATTGGTAACATATCCTGAAAGTGAATGAGGAGATGCATGAAGGAATGTGCCGGCAAGATATAGTATCGCCAAACACCTTGTTGTGTTGATTTTCATAAAAAAACCCCGATAGTGTTAATATTTCGGGGTCATGATCGATTGAAATTGTTACGATATCAATCAGCATCACAACCTTTGTCCCGAAAGTCAGTTGATACTCTGTAGCTGCTCGGGTTTCCTGACTTTTGCATCAACGGACATCCTCCGCCTTCTCATCCCGATTCATCGTGATAATGGCATTTGGAGGTATCCTTCGCAATTACAGTAGCGGGAACTGTGCCCGATTTCCACGGGACTTCCCCGACACAAGCTACACGAATTTGCTGTTAAATAGCGATGGGAAAGTAGTTATGCATTTTTGTTTAATCCAAGAAAAATGAGTAGAAAGTTCATAAAGTCGAAGCGTAGCTGAGATCCCGTGTTTTGTACGGGGTAGAAAGCGGAAAACCGTGGCAGTTGGCAATAGCAGTGAGTACGCAAACCCGCGAACAAACTAATGCTTGAACACTCTAATTTTCCAATTCTCCATCAATCCCAATCCCTGCCTGCGGCAGGCAGGCTAATCCTTATCCTCCGAATCAACTTCATCTATTTCAGGTTGTAATGCGACAGAAGAACAGATAAATTCACGAACGTTTTTAGAATGAATATGACACAAGAAATGACATTTTTCAACATCCATGTATCTGCTGTGAATGTTCACAGTAAGCCGGATTTCAACTCTGCGGTTGTTACGCAAGCGCTGCTGGGTGAGTCTTGTGCTATTTTGAACTATGAAAACAATTGGTTCAAAATCCGGCAGGATGACGGCTATGAAGGATGGGTGTATCATTTTTTCGGAAACGAGGCTGACAACAGATATGAGCCCACACATAGTTGTTTTTCGATGTTCGCAATCCTGTTAGAAAAAAAAGGCGGCAGAGTCATTCGTGATGTTTGTTTCGGCTGTCAGTTATATGCAAAAACAGAAGAGGATGGATACTTCGTCATACTTCCCGGCGGAGAAACAGGCTGGACAAATGCGGAATTGAAACAGACTCCATTGCAAAGAACACGTAAAAATATTATCGAAACAGCAAAAAGATTTAACGGGACACCGTATCAATGGGGAGGAAAATCTCCCGGGGGAATTGATTGCTCCGGGTTTACTCAAACAGTCTTTAATTCCGTCGGAATACAGCTCCCTCGTGATGCATATCAGCAAGCTGAATACTTTGAAGAATCACAGATCAATATCGAAAATGCGAAAGAAGGAGACCTCCTGTTTTTCACTGAGAATGAAAAAGTCAGTCACGTGGCGATATCGCTGGGCGGGAAGGATTTTATCCATGCGCAGGGCTGGGTAAAAGAACAGAGCTTAGATAAAACCGACCCGTACTATAACAGCGGTTTGGCCGGTCTGCTGACGTCTGTTTGCTCGATCACCGAATTATTATCATGAATGCAAAAGCCATATCAATGAACGGATTGCTGTTGAATCGGGCTGTATTGGTTCTCAATACTAATTATGCACCGTTGACCATCACCACGGCAAAACGGGCAATTTGTTTGCATGTCACGGAAAAAATTGATATCGTGGAGTCTTATTTAGAAGAAATCCACTCCCCATCGATAAAGTATCCCCTCCCGAGTGTTGTAAAGTTGAGAGCGTTTGTTCACTACAACAGTATGGATGTAGTTCTTAGTCGGCGGAATCTACTGCAACGGGATAATCATACTTGCCAATATTGCGGAAAAATCTCAGGGAAATTAACAATAGATCATGTGATCCCCCGAGAGCGTGGGGGCAGGGATTTGTGGGAAAACCTTGTGATAGCATGTTCACCCTGTAATTTGAAAAAAAACAATCTTACTCCCGAAGAAGCAGGAATGCCATTGTTGAAACACCCTCGCCGACCCAACCGGATTCACTATTTTCAGAAATTTGTGAAACAACACCAAACTGGTTGGAAGCCCTATCTGTTTATGGAAACGTGGGGAACGACGATAAAAAACAACCCATCGTATTTAACCTGATTGGATGAGGTAAGAAGGCTTTGCAAAACCCGATACACAAATTAAAAAGTTTAAAATTTGCCTGCCCCGAAACAAGTGCGGGATTTCCACTATGTTCCAACTTTTCGTTGGAAAATTTGTCAATAATACCATTATTGACTGCATTTCCCGCCTTAATCAGACAAATTTTAACTCTTTTTTCTTTACGCACAGGGTTTTGCAAAGCCTTCGTAAAATAATATCGCATCTTATTTCACACAAGTCCGTGAGTGGAAATAAAGGGCAGACACGTTTAAATCACCCGTTACTAATTACATACAATTCTTAGTAAATTTGTTGGATATGAGCACAGAAAAAAAGAAGAATAAGACCATCCTGAGCGGCATTCAGCCATCAGGGCATTTATGTATTGGAAATTATGTGGGTGCTTTAAAAAATTGGGTGGACCTCCAGTATGAATACAACAGTATTTTTCTGGTGGTGGATCTCCATGCAATTACGGTAAGGCAAACCCCGTCGGAACTACGTAAACAATGTTTGTCGTTTCTTGCACAATACATTGCATGCGGGATTGATCCGGATACCAGTACGATGGTGATGCAGTCACATGTGTCGCAGCATGCTGAACTTTCTTGGGTGTTGAGCACACTGACTTCTATGGGGGAGTTAAACCGAATGACGCAGTTTAAAGATAAATCAAAACGTCATTCTCAGAATATCAACGCTGGTTTATTTACGTATCCGGTACTCATGGCAGCAGATATATTGTTGTATCAGGCGGATGTAGTTCCTGTCGGAGCAGATCAAAAGCAGCACCTCGAGCTTGCCAGGGATTTAGCGCAACGATTTAACTCAAGGTATTCACCCACATTTTCCGTCCCGGAACCATATATTCCAAAATCCGGAGCAAGAGTAATGAGTTTACAGAATCCGATGAAGAAAATGTCCAAGTCAGATGATAATTTAAATAACCTGATTGCCCTTTTGGATCCGCCGGATGTTATTACGAGGAAAATTAAACGTGCCGTTACAGATTCCGGGACTGACATTCGATACGATGAAGTTTCACGCCCCGGATTAGCAAACCTAATCAGTTTGTATTCTTCATTGTCCGGGATGGATATTCCAACCGTCGAAAATCATTTTGCAGGAAAACAATATTCCGTATTGAAAAAAGACTTAGCCGACTTGATTGTCGAGACATTAATTCCGATTCAGGAAACGTATCATTCGATTATTCAGGATAAAGATTACTTGGAATCAATTTTATTTAATGGCGCAAATACGGCAAAATATCTTGCAAGGAGAACGATGTCTAAAGTATATCGAAAAGTTGGATTTGTTGTCCCGAAAAAAGAAAAATAATGTACAGTGTTAAACTTGAAAATTTTGAGGGACCGCTAGATCTTCTTCTATATTTTATCCGCAGAGATGAGATAGACATCTACGATATCCCCATTGCAAAAATCACAGCGGAGTACATCAGTATCCTGAATATTTCCAAAACATTAAATATAAACAATGCCGGTGAGTTTATCGTAATGGCTGCGACACTGATGCGGTTGAAAGCCAAGATGATGATTCCTCGTCCGAAACATGATGATGAGGATATGATTGAAGATCCGCGGCAGGAATTGGTAGAACAGTTATTACAATATCGGAGATTCAAAGATTTGGCAGAAGAATTAGATAAACTTTCTGAAGTGAGAAGTCGATTCTTTCCCCGAGGAACCGAGATGAAATCTTCCGATAGCGGCGAAGATACGGATGTCTATCTTCGTGAAGTTAGTTTATTTGACATTGCACAATATTTTAAGGATGCAATGGAAAGAATGCCGGTCATTCGAGATTACGAACTGCACCGGGAGCTGATCAACTTAGAAGATCAAAAAGCTATGGTACTTGCAAAAATGGATGGCGACGGCAAACTACGTTTATCAACCTTATTTAAAATATTTAAAACTAAACTTGAACTCATTGTTACCTTTCTGGCGATACTGGAACTTATGCGTTCAACGCGTGTAACGGTTGTTCAGAGTCAATTGTTTGGAGAGATGGAATTACAGATGTTGGCAGAGTCGGGATAATCTGATGCAAAAAAAAGAAGTACAATCCATCATTGAGGCATTATTGTTTGCCACGCCTGAACCTTTGACACAAAAGAAAGTGAACCTTGTTTTTGAATCTGAACCGCCACAGTTAAGAAATGTTATTACTGAGTTAAATGAACAATATGAATTTGAAGAACGTGCATTTTTTATTGATGAGATTGCAGGCGGATATCAAATTGTCACACGTGAAGAATATGAAACATGGATTCGAAGGTTTTTAAATAAGAGTGGTCGCCTTATGTTATCCTCAGCTGCATTGGAAACGCTGGCTATTATAGCATACAAACAGCCGGTCAGCCGCGTAGAAATCGAAGCTATCCGAGGAGTGGATAGCAGTGGAGTAATAAGAACGCTTTTGACAAAAAGTTTGGCACAGATTAGGGGCAGAGATACCGGCCCAGGGCGCCCTTTACTCTATGCAACAACAGATCATTTTCTTGAGCATTTTGGGCTGGGAAAACTGTCAGAAATGCCGAAGCTTCAGGAAATCAAAGATATAACCGGGACGGCAGATCAAGCAGACGATTCACAGATAAAAATGTTTTTGGATGAAGAGAATTCGGAGTCAGGAGTCACAACCTAACCCACCAAAGGCTTGTGCGCCTAGGCGTGCGGGCTAGCACTTTAACACCCTAACCCGCCAAAGGCGGGCAAGCACCTTAACACTTTTTAAACATCATGAGATTAAATAAATATTTAGCAAAGGCAGGCGTTGCATCAAGGAGAGAATCTGATCGATTAATCCAAGCCGCTACTACATTCGTAAACGGACAACTAATCCTTGATCCGGCATATTCTGTGACAGAAGCGGACGAAGTTGTTTTTGATAATCAGCGAATTCGATTGAAGACAGAGATCATTGTGCTAATGCTGCATAAACCAAAAAATACGATAACAACACTTAAAGATACTCACGGTCGCCGAACCGTTATTGATTTAATTCCAAGTAAAGAACGCTTATTCCCTGTCGGAAGGCTGGATAAAGACACCACCGGATTGATTTTATTAACAAATGACGGAGAACTGGCAAATTACTTGATGCATCCGAAAAATCGTGTTCCCCGAGTCTATAAAGTGGAAATTGAAGGCCGGTTGGATAATAAGTCCACCCAAAAAATAGAGCGAGGAATGTACATCGGAGAGGGGGAGTTTGGTCGTGGAAAAGTACTGACTCAAAAGACAGAGAAAAAGCGATCGGTGCTAACGTTGGAATTGCGACAAGGGAAGAAACGAGAGATACGTCGAATGTTCCATTTTTTAGACACACATATTTTTTCATTAAAACGAACCAGTTATGGCCCGGTACTCCTTGGGGATCTACCCCTTGGACATTGGCGACATCTTGAACCTAAAGAGATCGACGCATTAAAAGAAAAAGATCCAAGGTAATTTTGAAAACAACCTACTATTTTACCTACAAACCATAGATTTAATCCGAATTATTTTGTTTGATTGGGGAAGTAATATTTTTTGTTTATCTTATTAATAAAGGCTAATTTTGTAGGCTCAATATGAGCCGAAAAAACTATGATAGTTGCAATTGACGGTCCCGCTGCCTCAGGAAAAAGTACAACAGCTAAAAAAGTAGCTGAAGCGCTGGGGTTTGCCTATCTGGACACAGGAGCTATGTATCGGGCTGTGACCTTAGCAATATTAAAGAAGAATATTGATATGAATGACCCGGTTGCATTGAAGATGCTTCTTGACTCAATGGATTTGAATGTTTCCACAAAGAATGGCGATACGGTCGTTACATTGAATGGGATAAACGTCTCTGACCATATACGATCAGTCGAAGTAACTCAGCATGTGAGTGCCGTAAGTGCAATCCCTGTTGTTCGTGAATCGATGGTGAAGATTCAAAGAGATATTGGTCACAGATCAGACTGTGTCTGTGAAGGCAGAGATATTGGGACAGTTGTGTTTTCGGATGCGGAGTATAAATTTTTTATCATCGCTGAGAGGGAAACACGAGCAAAACGACGTCAATTGGATTTAAGAAACATGGGAGAGGAACGATCTGTAGAAGAATTGGTTAGCGATTTAAAGATTCGAGACCAAAAAGATTCTACCAGAAAACATTCTCCCTTAACCCGTGCCGCGGATGCGGTTGAGGTCGATACGACCCACATGACTTTGGATGAGCAAGTTATGTATATTGTGAGCAAAGTCAAAAAAGTGAAATAAAAAGGATAAAGAAAAACCATGAATGAAAAACAAATAAACGAACCGGCTGTTGAAGAGGTTAATGTGGACATTGTATCCACAGAGGTCAGTGGTGATCCTGAAGTTCAGGCGTCAACACCATCAGTAACCCCGGAAGCACCCCTTCCAAATTATCTAGGACTGGATTTGTTTCAAGATGTGAAAATTGTAAAAGCAGATGAACTGATTGAAGAAGACATTGAAGAAGACATTCCAGAAGAAATTCAAAAATTATATCTAGGTACGTTTTCTGATATATCGGAGCATCAGGTGATTACCGGACGAGTTATCGGAATGACAGACAAGGATGTCCTCATAGACATCGGGTTTAAATCAGAAGGAATTATCAGTCGATCAGAATTTCCAAGTGAAGAACTTCCAACGATCGGAGACCAACTGGAGGTTTACGTAGAGAGACTCGAAGATCGTCGCGGAAATACGATTTTATCGAAATCAAAAGCTGACTTTATGCGTCGATGGAAAGATTTACGTGAAGACTATGAAAGTGGTAAAATTATTACCGGGAAAACGGTGAGGAGAATCAAGGGCGGAATGATTGTTGAACTTGGGGTTGTTCAGGCATTTCTACCCGGGTCACAAATTGACATACGCCCCGTAAAAGACTTTGATCAGTATCTTGATAAGGATATTGAGTTGAAAATCGTCAAATTAAATGAAGCGAGGAAAAATATTGTCGTGTCTCATAAGGCGATTATGGAAGAAGAAATGAAAGAACAGCGGGATGCCTTATTTGAAAAAATTAAAATTGGGGAAGTTCTCGAAGGCCGAGTTAAAAATGTTACGGATTTTGGTGCATTTATTGACTTGGGCGGTTTGGATGGATTGTTACACATTACTGACTTATCATGGGGAAGAGTAAATCATCCATCAGAAGTTGTAAAAATGGACGACGAATTAACCGTAAAAGTCATTGATTACGATGAAGAGAAGAAACGTGTTTCTCTTGGTCTTAAACAACTGACTCCTCACCCATGGGAACGTGTGGAAGAAAATTATCCTGTGAATTCTACCGTAAAGGGACGAATCGTCAGCATGACAAATTATGGAGCATTTATGGAACTTGAATCCGGGGTTGAAGGATTGATTCATGTCTCTGAAATGTCATGGACACGCCAGATAAAGAATCCATCTGAATTATATTCCATGAATGACGAAGTTGAAGCGCAGGTTTTATCCATCGATACTGAAGAACGAAAAATCAGTCTTGGGGCAAAACAACTTCAGCCGGACCCATGGGATAAAATTGAAGAGCGCTATATGGTTGGAACTGTTCATAAAGGGAAAGTGATTAACCTGACACAATTCGGAGCTTTTGTAGAATTAGAAGAAGGAATTGACGGCTTAATCCATGTTTCAGATTTGTCATGGACAAAAGTGGTTCGTCACCCGAAAGAAATTGTGGAAAAGGGGCAGAAAGTGGAAGTCCGAATTTTGGAAGTTTCGCGCGAAAGCCGCCGCATTTCTCTGGGGTACAAACAGGTTCAGGATGATCCTTGGGCAGAGATTGTAAAATTCTATGAGACAGGAAAAGACGTTACCGGAGAAATCATTCGCGCACTTGAAAAGGGTATCATCCTGAAACTTGAGATGGATGTAGAAGGGATCGTCCCATTCGGGAAACGGAGTAAAAAAGAGCGTAAACGTTTGATGAACGCCTTCAAACCGGGAGAGAAATTAACCGGGAATGTCATGGAAGTACGCCCGGAGGATAAAAAGATCATCATCTTTGTAGATGACCTTCCTGAGCCGGAAAAGAAAGTCTCGAAAAAGAATGAAGTTCAAGAGTATTTGGATAGTCAGGAAACTCCCGCCGGTGAAAAGATTGAGATTCCCGGCGCGACGCCAAATGATACAGATTCATCTGACGACAAAGAGAAATAAATCAGGGGTTATCCTCTAAAAAATATCAGAGGTCACTCAGTGCTTCACTCATTCCTCAAGCAGGTGTTTTCCCGTCAAAAGTTGGTATTGCGCTTAGGTGCTTTGGGGTTAGCTGCACTGCTTTGGGTTTTTGTGGTGAGTGACAATCAATATACGATGGTGCTAGAGATTCCGATTGAAGCTCGGAATCTCAGCACAAAAAAAGCACTGAAAGAAGAAGTACCGGAGTTTGCCCAAGCTCGGTTTGAAGGAACCGGACGAGCACTTTTCAAAGCCATGTTGCTGAAAGACTTCTTCGAAGATTATAAGCTGGTTTTGGATTTAAACCGGATATCGGAAGAGTATGAATTTATTTTAAATGAGTATTTTAATGAATATCCGCAGAAGGTGGTTCTTCCTCCATCATTAGAACTAGAATATATCGAAGTGGTCTATCCCAGTGAAGTCCACATCAGTCTGGATGAATATCTTGTAAAAACCGTGTCGGTTTTGCCTGATGTTCTGGTGAAAACAGCGTCCGGTTATGTGCAAGTTGCCGATATTCATGTTTCGCCGTCTACCATAGATATCGCGGGTCCTAAGGAACTCATGCAATCGATACATTTTGTACACACCGTCCGAGATACTGTGGAGAACTTGATGTCTTCGATCCATAAAACTATTCCGATAGAAAAACGAAAAAAAATCATTGAATATTCTGTGGAAGAAGTCAAATATTCTGTAAATATTCAAGCAATCAGCGAACGTATTATTACAGAAGTACCGGTCAAAATAGTCAATATCAGCTCCGGATATCGTGTATTTGTTAATCCGCGAACGGTATCGCTAACCCTGATTGGTGGTGTGGACCGCATTTCAGATGTATATCCGGAAGATGTATTTATTTATATCGACTTCAAGGACAAATGGAATCTGAAACAACAGTTCTACGAGCCATCGGTCGTTACGCCAAATGACATTTTAGAATGGCGTGATTTGTCACCCAGAAATGTTGAATTGGTGGTGACACGGGAGGTGGGTTGATTGTCCTTGGAATTGAAACGTCTTGTGATGAAACCGCAGCGGCGGTCTGTAAAGACGGATTAATTCTTTCCAGCACCATTGGATCTCAAACCATCCATCAAACGTTTGGCGGGGTGGTTCCTGAACTTGCATCCCGTGAGCATGAGCAGTGGCTAAATACTCTCGTAAATCAAACCATTCATGATTCACATCTAACTCTGCAAGACATAGAAGGTATAGCCGTTACGCAAGGTCCCGGGTTATCCGGAGCGTTGCTTACCGGTGTCTGTTTTGCAAAAGGGCTTTCCCAAGGATTAAATCTCCCAATAATTGGCGTTAATCACCTTGAAGCACATATTTTTGCGAACTTTCTTGCTGATCCGACGTTAGAATATCCGTTTGTGTGCCTGCTTGTATCCGGAGGGCATACCCAATTATGGCTGGTTAAACATATTGGAGACTATGAATTAATGGGCGAAACTCGTGATGATGCAGCAGGAGAAGCATTTGACAAAGGGGCACGAATCCTTGGGTTGGGGTATCCCGGAGGACCGGAAATCCAAAAATTTGCACAGGGTGGAAATCCTAATGCAGTGAAATTCCCCCGCTCATTTATGACAAAAGACTCATTTGAGTTTAGTTTCAGTGGATTGAAAACATCTCTTCTATATTATATGGACGACTTTGACGAAATAGATTCAGACATATCTTTACAAGATGTAACGGCAAGCTACCAATCAGCGATTGTCGATGTGCTCTCAGAAAAATTGATGAACGCAGTTTCTTTTTCCGGCGTAAAAACCTGTGTAATTGCCGGAGGTGTTGCGGCAAATAATTCCTTGAGAATGGCAGTGAAACGTAAAATGCCGAACACACGAATTATGTTTCCGGATTTAGTATATTGCACGGATAATGCAGCGATGATCGCCTTTCTTGGAGAATTAAAATTAACTGATGGACAGACGACGCAAATCAATTTTGGAATTCAGCCCAATATGAAACTATCCTGAGCGTGGATTTTCAATTTCAAAACAATGTGGATGCGTGGTTCTGGTGGCTGTTGCTTTCCATAATTGCTGTGCTTATCTGGAATTTAATCTCCTATCGGAATGATCGTCGTTCACAACGTCCTTTTCTGATTCGTTCTGTTGTATTTGTTCTGCTATTGGGGGCGCTGCTACAACCAATAATTACACGAAATTATTCCAAATCCAACCCACTAAGTTGGCATCTGTATGTAGATAATTCAATGAGTATGGGGTCTCACCAATCCCACACATTATCTTCGATAAACTCAGGTGTGTCAGACCTCTCACACGTTTTGGATGAACAAGGCGTTGAGTTAACCCAATATCATTTTGCGGAAACGATTCGTCAAACCACATCTGCTCTGGATGCTAAAGGTTCCGCCACTGATATCGGAGCGGTGGTACAGCACATTAAAGACCATCAATCTACTCTTGCCGGGAGTATACTTATCACCGATGGACAAACGACCCAAGGAATTGATCCGAAGCAAATGCTTTCTGATTTGAAAGTACCGTTGCACATTGTTGGGGTAGGTGAAACTTCATCATTGGTTGATGTCTTTATAAAATCTGTTGATGTCCCTGCTGTTGCGATAAAAGGTGAAATGGTTGAATCAAAAGTGAGTGTGACAGCTTATGGTGATGTCTCGGGTAGGGTGAATGTTACACTTTATGCTGACGATAAAATGATAGGGTCGAGATTCATATCCGTGCAGGGAGGCGGAGCAAACACAGATTTACGTTTTCGTTTTAAACCGGCAACAATGGGAAAACAATCTTATCAAGTTCGTGTTTCCTCATTTGAGGAAGAAATCAATGTAAATAACAACAGGCAAAATTTTTCGATTACTATCCTGAAAGATAGATATAAAGTTGCAGTTCTTACCGGTGCTCCGTGTTTTAATACGCAAGTGGTCAAACGTATCTTGAGGGGAATGGATAGAATACAAATGGACCACTATACACAATTCGGAGCGAAATTCCGTCCTGGAATTAAGTCGTTTTGGGAAACATCTTACGACTTAATTATTCTGGATAATTTTCCTAAGCATACTTTGTCCTCTACTTGGCAGCGGATTTTTGCAAAAAAACTGGTTTCACAAAAATCTGCGCTTGCGTGGGTTGTGGGTCCTGATATGACGGAAAAACAGGCAAATATTATGTATCCTTTTTTCCGAGTTAAGTCAGGAAAAACATTGAGTTCGCATGAACCATCATCCTGGTATTTTACGGACGAAATCAACTCAATGACCATTTTGGGTGAAAATGAAATGTTATTTTCTGCGATGGATCAAACGGAGCTGCCACCTTTGTCTAAAGGATTATCCTTAGAAAGTGCAACCCCATCGGTACGCATCCTATCGTCTTTCTCAGATGATAAGGAAACATCATTGTTATTATTAAGTGAAGAAAATGCGCTTCGCAGTGTTGTATGGACATCCCCGGATTTTTATAAGTTACACTTCAAGATGACAGGAACGGCGCAAGCAAATTTAGTTGAAAATCTTTGGTCCGCATTATTCTCCTGGTTAATGCGTACACAAGGTGATAAGGATATGTACTTCAGATTGGATAAAGTGTTTTTCCAGCAAGGTGAGTTAATTCGCGTAACGGGTAATCGTCTTGGTAAGGATACGAATATGGCACAAGCTGCGATGACTGTATTTAAGGAAGGTGAAAAAGTCAATTCCACTCAACTGCAATATAATCCTGCTCGTGAACGGTGGGAAGGACAGTTGTGGGCATCCAGCCCCGGGAAATATCGGTACGAATTGGTTTTTCAGGACAAATCTACAGTATCGACACAATCAGGAGAATTTACAGTTCTTCAAAGTCAAATTGAGTTGAATAATGTCTCTCTGAATCAACCTCTTCTCTCAACGCTATCAGAAAACACGCAAGGTGAGTTTTTTCTATGGAATTCACGGCTGGATTTGCCAGAAAAAATAGAGAATAAATCCATTATAGAAAAAAGAGAAGAAGAAATTGAACCGACCAAACAATGGTGGCTGCTTGCTCTCTTTTTGGTGTTTTTAAGTGCAGAGTGGATATTACGGCGGAATATAGGATTGCCGTAACTGCTCATTTTATTATATTGAAAATGGGTTGTATCTTTTACGGTCGAATGAAGACAAAATAGTGAA
>JACNKV010000106.1:18887-21890 GCA_014381855.1 Fidelibacterota bacterium
TGAATTCTGAATACTGAATTAACATTGAAGTCATAACGAAAGAATATACATGATGAAACAAATTACATTTATTGGCACGGGCTACGTCGGGCTGGTGAGCGGAGCCGGGATATCGGACTTTGGTCACAAGGTGGTTTGTGCCGATATAGATGATAAAAAGATTGATGCACTACAAAATGGTGAAATTCCAATTTATGAGCCCGGGCTGAAAGAAATCGTTGACAGAAACGTCAACGCCGGACGGTTATCGTTTACTTCAGATGTGGATGGAGCCATTCAAGCGGCAGAGGTAATATTTATCGCTGTTGGAACACCGCAAAGCGACAATGGTGAAGCAGACCTCAGCGCTGTGAAAGCAGTCGCAAAAACAATCGGACGAAATCTAAATGGATACAAAATTGTTTGCACAAAAAGTACAGTTCCGATTGGAACCGGTGAGATGGTTCGTTCGATTATCGATGGAGAAAATACTACAGAAAATCAATTTGATTATGTCTCAAATCCTGAGTTTCTTCGGGAAGGATCTGCTGTAAAAGATTTTCTGTGGCCTGACAGGGTGGTTATTGGCACGGAAACAGAGAAAGCGTTTGATATTTTAAAGGATGTTTACCGACCACTTTACATTAACGAAACTCCGATGATTCATACTAATGTAAAAACAGCCGAGATGATTAAGTATGCCAGCAATGCTTTTCTGGCACTGAAAATCAGCTACATCAATGAGATAGCCAATCTTTGTGAAGCCGTTGACGCCGATGTACATATCGTTGCAAAAACCATGGGAATTGACGGGCGAATCAGTCCGAAGTTTCTTCATCCCGGTCCCGGATACGGAGGGTCGTGTTTCCCAAAAGATACACATGCGTTGGCAACAATAGCGGAGAAAGAAGGATCTCCTCTCAAAACAATTGAAGCTGCAATTGTAACTAATGATTCACAAAAAGTACGAATGGTGAATAAACTTCGTACACTAACCGGTGGCTTTAAAGGAAAAACCATCGCGGTACTTGGCCTTGCGTTTAAACCTCAAACGGATGATGTAAGAGAATCTGCCTCTGTCACCATGTTGGAATTTTTAACAGAGGAAGGTGCAAATGTAAACGCATATGATCCTATTGCAGCAGAAAACATGAAACAAAAGTTCCCGAATGTAACCTATGTCCCTAGCTGGGAAGAAGCTGTTTCTAATGCGGATGGAATGGTCATTATGACAGAGTGGAATGAATTTCGTGGTCTGAATTTGGATACACTAAAATCCTTAATGAAAACACCAACTGTTCTGGACACACGGAACATATTAAGTCCAACTGCACTTAAAAAGGCCGGATTCATGTTCGATAATGTAGGTCGACCAAATGGATCAAAAACGTTATGAGAATAGAGGAAACAAGCATTGAAGGTGTGGTAATTGTATATCCAAAAGTTCATAAAGATGCGCGCGGATATTTTTTTGAAAATTATCGGGAAGATGTGTATCGGCAATTCGGGTTGCCGACAAAATTCGTTCAGGATAATCAAGCATTTTCCCACAAAAACAGCTTACGCGGATTGCATTATCAGCTGAAACATCCACAAGGGAAATTGGTGCGAGTAACGCAAGGGGCAGTCTATGATGTTGCCGTGGATATTCGCAAGGGTTCACCAACATATAAACAATATATCGGGGCAACATTATCGGATGAGAATCATAAAATGATGTACATCCCGGAAGGATTTGCCCACGGATATTTGGTGCTCTCTGAAACAGCAATATTCCAATATAAGTGCACGGATATTTTCCACCCGGAAGATGAATATGGATTAAAATGGAATGATTCTGCAATAGGGATTGATTGGGAAATTGCAGAACCCGTTTTATCTGAGAAAGATTCAAATTTGCCGTTACTGAAAGACTTGAATCAAAGACATTTACCGATTTACGGAGATCTATAATGGAGAAAATATATTTAGTCACAGGCGGCAGTGGGTTTATTGGGTCAAACTTTATTCATTATTTACTGGAGAAAGATTTAGCTCAGAAAGTCATCAATTTGGATAAACTGACCTATGCAGGTAACCCGCAAAATCTGTCAAAATATGACTCAGATGACCGTTACCAATTTGTTCATGGAGACATCGGTGATTTTGAGTTGGTGCGTAATATTTTCGATGGACACCATCCACTCATTGCGGTACATTTTGCAGCCGAAAGCCACGTAGACCGCTCTATTGACGGACCCGGTGAATTTGTTCAGACAAATATTATCGGGACGTATGTACTTCTGTCAGAGTCGCTCAAGTATTTTGCATCACTTTCGGAAGACGAAAAGAAGAATTTCCGGTTTCATCATGTTTCCACGGATGAAGTTTACGGCAGTCTTGGAGATGATGGATTTTTCACAGAAACAACACCTTATGACCCCAGTTCGCCATATTCTGCTTCTAAGGCTTCCTCGGATCATCTTGTAAGAGCCTGGCACAGGACATTTGGACTCCCCGTGTTGATTTCCAATTGCTCCAATAATTACGGACGGTATCAATTTCCGGAAAAACTCATTCCGTTGATGATTTTAAATTGTTTATCAGACAAACCTTTGCCGGTGTACGGGACAGGTGAAAATGTACGCGACTGGCTTTATGTGGAAGATCACTGCGATGCGATACACACAATTATTCGGAGCGGAAATATTGGCGAAACATACAATATCGGCGGAAACAATGAGATTCAGAATATCAGGATTGTGAAAACGATTTGCGATATCCTTGATGAAATAAACCCAAAGAAGTCTGGCGGTTCTTATCATGATTTAATTACGTTTGTCGCCGACAGACCCGGACATGATTTTCGTTATGCAATCGATGCAACAAAATTAAAAGATGAATTAAATTGGGAACCGATAGAATCCTTTGAAACGTGTATTAGAAAGACAATTCTATGGTATTTAGAAAATGAACCATGGTGGACAGCCATCCAAAACAACACCTACCAACAAGAACGGTTGGGGGTTATTTCTTAATTAAAAA
>JACNKV010000062.1 GCA_014381855.1 Fidelibacterota bacterium
CCATACGTTAGATCAAGCTTAATTCTTCCAAATATTTTTTAATCTGTATTCGTTCTGGTTCGCGAAAGCGCCGAAACGGTTCTGCCATAAAATCATCACAAATTCCCATGCATGACAGTGAGCATTTTACACCTTTTAAAAAACTGGAGGAATAATGCCCTACGCTGTAGATGGTGGTTCTGATTTTCATAATTTGTTCATGATACCGGGTAGCAATATCTACATTTTTTTCCTTCGCCGCATTATAGAGGTTCACATAGAGCTCCGGATAAATATTGGCTCCTCCGCTAACACCGCCATTTCCGCCTAAAAACAGAGATTCCGCCAGTAATTCTTCGGGTCCGACTAAAAGTGAAAAATCTTTGTGATTTTTCAACAATTCCTGAAGTTGATGAAAATACAACATGTTTCCGGAACTGTCTTTTAATCCGATGATGTTTTCAAGTTCAGCCGCTTTTCGTACCGTCTCCGGATCAAAAACCAACTTGGTGTGGCTAGGCATATTGTAGAGGAAAAGAGGTAGGGGTAGTTGTCGTGCAAGGTGCTGAACGTACTCCAAAAGCTCAGGTTGTCCGGCCGGAAAGTAATACGGTGGAGCCGACACCACAGCGCTGGCACCATGGCTGGCGGCAAATGTCGCCATAGAGATAGATTCCACAAACGAGGTATCGGTGATTCCGACCAAAATCGGGATGCGTTCGTTGACAATTTTGGATGTGTGTTGGATGAGTTCCCTGCGCAGACGGTGACTCAGGCTTGGAGCTTCTCCGGTGGTGCCTAAAATAAACAGCCCGTGAACGCCACCCGCCAGGATATGTTCGATTAACCGCTCAAGTCCGGTAATATCTAACTTGTCCTGACCGGAGAGCGGAGTAATCATGGGTGTAATGATTCCGGTGAACGGTGTTGGTAGGTTTGTATTTTTCATGGTTTTGTTTCTGTTACGATATCTATTCGATTGGAAGGATGATTTTTAAGGTGATCCCCGGGTTTTGTGTGAGTGTATTATTTGATTCGTCTCTGTACTGTGCGGCAAATCCTCTGCCAATTGTTGTTCCAATCCCGGCACCAAAGAGGACATCGCTCAGGTAATGTTGGTTATCGTTAATTCGACTAACTCCAACTAATACTGCCGTAAGATAAGCAACAGTCCCGACGGAGTCTCCAAAAAGTTCATGTGCGATTGCCGCTACCGCAAAACTGTTGGACGTATGACCGGAAGGAAATGACCTGCGGTTTTTTCCGTTTGGACGTTCTCTACCGACAGAAAATTTTAATAGATAGGTCACGGCTAAATTTGTTGCAATGGCGGTAGAAGCAAACTCCATCTTTCTGAACACCGTTCTTCCATCTTCTTTTTCCACCCAGGATGATCCCAAAACAGTCACCCATAGAATCCAATGTGCCCAACGCCCTCCATATTTATCTCCAAAATGTGAAACATTTTTCGGTAAAATATTTTTTGATTGGGCATAATCATTAATTTTTTGGTCATATCGAAGACTAAAAAGAGCACCCATGGCAGTTCCTCCAAGGATGATCTGATTCGTCGGATTTGAAACTGAATTTGAGAATCCTGTACCAATGTAAGATGGAGTTTTGTCCTTCCATGCGGAAAATGAGTCAAGACGATCTTGCCCCAGAGATAGAACAGCACCAAACGTTATCATAATGAAAATAGTTATTCTGAAGTTCATTGTTTGTTTGGCGGTGTGTTTTGGATGGTAAATTTGTGTTTAGGCATAATAATTACTGCATAAATTTAATACTTTTTGAAACATTTGATAGGGTGTAAGATATTAGTGAAGTGCAATAAATTACCTTTCGTTTTATGAGTAAAAATCGTTCAAAACTAAGTGTGGTTTTAATTGTCATCGGACTTATTCTGGGTTACCCCGGTATATTTCTGACGGGGTATCTGTACATTAAAACAGGGAACACAGATTGGATTTGGATAGGATCTGTCCTTTATGCAGTGTCATGGATTCCTTACGGTCTTGGTTTAGTGATGCTTGGCGGAAGAGCATATGGAAATCTTCAGAAGAAATGGACGAATATGTTCAAAATTAAACAGAAATAAATCTTGTATCTGCTTCAAAAGTTCTTAACAAAATCCACAGAAAATGTTCTTTCTGATCCCATATTTCGTTCGAGTTCTGTATAGTAATATTGCAAAATGTTTTCAACTCTAAATAACAATTCCCATCCTTTGCGCTGATATCCAAAACCGGCATTCCAAACATGGATGGGTACCCGCATATCGCTTCCTGTTTCAGGGTTCTCTTCGAATAATTCCACATTGTCTATCCTGCTGGAATAACGATACTCAAGTCCGGCGGAGAACCCGAAGAAATAAGCCGTAGCAGAATTCACCCATGTATGACGAAAGCGGTAAGAGAGGGTGTCTGTGACGTCTCCGATTTCATTTACTTCCACCGGATCGAGCCAAGTATAAGCGCTGGTTACCATAAGATGGTTATTTAACAATCCGCTTTTTATGCCAATTTCAGCTCCGGCAATTCGGGCATTTGTGACATTCTGAAATTGTATAGCTCCGGTATCATTTGCACAAGGCTCTATCAGGTTTTCAAAATCCGTGTGAAAAATTGCTCCATCAATACCAATATGGCTAATCCACTTTCCGCCGGGAATCATGACTGTTACACCAAGTTCACGAGAAAGGCTATACTCCGGTTCTAAATCAGGATTACGATCCACCTCAAAAATTCCCATACGTGCTTTAGAGAACATCTCTGCGATTGTTGGTACTCGAAATCCGCGGCTCACCGAAGTCCGAAATGCCAGCCACTCCTGCGGTCTCCAGTTTAAGGCGACCTGAGGGGCGAAGGTTTGATCGAGCAAATCATCGTCTACGTGGTAACTTTCAAAACGTCCGCCGGCTGAAAGGGTCAGTTGCGGAAGAACCCGTTGCTGTGCCAGAAAATAAAGTGCTGCCGATAAACTGGTGTGATTTCCGAATATCTCTGCGTCGATCGAACCATGCTGCAGAACCGACCCCGCAGTGATATTCAACGAATGGAACAGATTTGTGTTTATCTGAGTTTCACCGAACCATTTTTGTTCATTGGAATAATTCTGGTTCGTCCGCCCGTGATTTTTCCAATGAACATCATACAAAGCACTTTTTACTTTCACCACCATATTCGGGGAGTAGATATAATTGAAAAAACCGTTGATATTAAGTTTGCTTCCGACGCCATAATCCTTTGCATCTCCGACAGGAGCCTCAAAGGGGTCGGCGGGGTTTTTCCACTGATTCACCAGCCCGGATTTATCGGTATAATAATTTCCATATAACGAAGCGGTATATTGTGATTTGTAATTCCACTTCCATTTTCCGGTGATATTCCATGATTCATCCCATCCCAATTGCGTAGCACCGCCATCCTTTGAGCGTTGAAGTCGCAGCCATCCGCTATGATTTCCAAAGGGTTGAGCGTGAGTAACTTCGGTTGTATGGTACGTCCCTGGTTTATCACGCCATTGCCATTGCTCATATTTTGGTTGGCTGTACTTACCGGTTTTTATGCGTATTTTTGTTTCCGGTTTTGCAGGAGCATTACGCGTGATAATGTTTAGCACTCCGCCCAAAGCACTGGAGCCGTACAAAGCAGATCCACCGGATTTAATGATCTCAATTTGTTCAATTTCGGAGGTCGGGATCACCGACCAGCTGATGTTCCCGGCTGCGCTTCCTAAAAGCGGTACACCGTCCAGTAAAATAAGCGAACGCTCTCCGGCACCCATGGTATAGCCCGATGCCCCGCGGATATTCAACTGCCCTTTGACCGTGTTAATTCCGGCTTCGTAAGGCAGAACTTTCGCTAAACTCACCGCGGATTTTTCACGGATATTTCTCATACCAATCACCGCCACGGAAAGCTGCGATTCCATAATATCCTGTGCTTTACGGGAAGCGGTAACAATCACTTGAGGGGAAGATAAAACATCTTGTTGTAATTTAATATCTAGATGAGGATAATTTTTATCAACGGAAATCGAAAACGTCATTTTTGTATAGCCGATCATTGAAAACACCAGCGTGTAAATTTTGGGATTAAGATTTGTAATGATAAATTCCCCGTTGCCGTTTGTTGCAGCACCGATGAAGGTTCCTTTTAAGAGAACGTTGACACCAACCAAAGGATCACCGGTCTCCTGATCGGTAACTCTGCCGTTGATTTGAAACGTGCCCTGACCAACGAGAATAGTTATCGCAAACGTTAAAATAATGAAAATTAATCGAGATTTTGTTTGTCTATTCATGTCGGAATATACTGCTGTCAGGTGTGGAAACAAAAAAAGGATATTTCTTTTTTATTTTTGAATATGACGTAAATTACCCCCTGTTCTTTCCGCAAAATAGGAGGAAATATCATGAATCCGAAACGTGAATCGTTTTACCGAGGATTATTTCTTACGGCTTCCGTGTATGATATCGTGCTGGGTATCATCTTCACTTTTTTCTTTAAGGCGGCGTTTGGCGTCCTTGGCATTGCGCATAAACTCCCTGAATTCAGTGCCTACATCTCTCTGATTGGTGCATTCCTGTTTGTGATCGGAATCGCCTATTGGCTGATTTACCGGGGAGATTTGATTAAAAACCATGATCTGATTTTGGTAGGCGCCCTTTACAAAGTGGCCTATTCTGCCATTGCCTTCTTTTACTACTTTGTTGGAGACATCCCGCATATTCTCTTTGTCTCGCTCTTTGGAGTAGCAGATCTGGTTTTTCTGACTTTAATGGTTAACTGTTATCTTTACATCGGAAAGCTGAAAAAGTGAGTAGTCAGTAGGCAAAAACCAATTACCCCGCCTACGCTTTGCTTCCATGCCTACGTACAGGCGGACGGGCAGGTCCTCCAGAGGCGGGCAGGCAATCACCAATTTACAAATCACTAACCACCAGGAATATTATGGCATACGATCTTCAGCCTGTTAAAGCGCCACGGCTTGCAGGAATCATCTTAAAACTGTTCGCGAATTTAACCGAAAGCAAATGGACGCGCTGGCTTTTGCTGCCGGAGTTATATAAAGCAGCGGGGATTCCAAAACTCCGCGATATGAAGGTGGCAGAACCTACGGGCGTTCACCCGTTTAATATCCCGACCCGCAGGCAAAAAGAAATGAAACCGATTGCGACCAGCGAACTTGATTATTTTCTAAACAATCCTTCTCAAGGGGAAGGTCCGACAATTACCGATTATGCCCGTGCTTATCGAAGCGGAGAAACAACACCGGTTACCGTGGCTGAGAAGGCAATAAAAGCGATGGTTTCTTCTAATGATGAATCACCGCCGTTAAACGCCTTTACGTTTTTCGAAGAGGAAAATGTGAGGGCACAAGCGAAATCGTCTGTGGAGCGTATCAAGGACGGAAAACCGCTCAGTATTTTGGATGGTGTTCCCATTGCCGTCAAAGATGAACTTGATATGGTGCCGTTCCCGACAACGGTCGGAACAAAATTTCTTGGAGCTGAACCGACGAAACATGATGCCACCGTTGTTTCCCGGTTAAGAGAAGCCGGAGCGTTACTAATCGGTAAGACGAATATGCATGAGATTGGGATTGGTGTAACCGGACTGAATCCTCATCACGGGGTCGTTCGGAACCCGCACAATGTAGACCATTACTCCGGTGGATCATCCAGTGGATCTGCAGCGGCTGTTGCCGCAGGAATCTGTCCCGGTGCAATTGGCGCAGACGGCGGCGGGTCTATCCGTATCCCTGCAGCGCTATGTGGTGTGGTTGGGCTTAAAGCTACCTTCGGGCGAGTCAGCGAACACGGTGCCGCGCCACTGTGCTGGAGTGTTGCTCATGTCGGACCGATTGCGGCATCAGTCGATGATACAGCAATTTTGTATTCGATAATTGCCGGAGCGGATAAACAGGATTATTGGTCTATGCGCCAACCTCCGGTTCATCTTTACGGAATGAATTGGGACGAGTTAAAGGGGATGAAGTTCGGGATCTATCCGGAGTGGTTCAAAGATGCATCTGCGGATGTTGTAGCACGCTGTGAAAATGCAATAAAATTGTTAGAAAATGCCGGAGCTGAAAAAATGGAGATCGAAATACCGAATTTGGATGCCTTTAGAATAGCCCACGCAATAACGATATCTTCCGAAATGGCGATGGCAATGGACCAATACTATGATAAGCACCGCAAAGATTTTGGGTTGGATGTGCGAATAAATTTAGCAATGGCGAGATCGTTTACCAGCCGCGATTATATCAAAGCTCAGCGGGTGCGAACTTTGGCAAAGAAGGAATTTCAGCGTGTATTGAATGATGTGGATGTAATTATCACCCCCGCAACAGCCAGGACAGCACCGCCTATCCCCAATGATGCGCTGCCGAATGGGGAATCCAACCTCGAAGTACTCACTGAATTAATGCGTTTTTCATCGATGGCAAACCTCACAGGATTGCCGGCATTGTCGGTTCCTGTTGGATATGATTCCGAAGGATTACCGGTCGGAATGCAGTTAATCGGTAGAGCTTGGGAAGAATCGATGCTGCTTCGATTGGCAAAAGTCGTGGAGAACGGAATTGAAAACAGAAAGCCGTCTTTATGGTATCAAATGCTTCAATAAATGATAGTAAAGATGTAACCATTTGCTCCCCCAAAACTGACCAGGATTTTCTAAACTATTATCAACTAAGATGGGAAGTCCTAAGAAAGCCATGGGGTCAACCGAAAGGAAGTGAAAAAGATTCTCATGAGTCAAATTTTTATCATCTCATGGCTGAAAAATCATCAGAGGTAGTCGGGGTCGGATGTATTAGAGTTTTAGATAACGACGTAGCGCAGATTAGATTTATGGCAGTTTCTCCTAAGCATAACAAAAAGGGTGTAGGGAAAATGATCTTGAAAGGTTTGGAGGAATATGCCGGAAGAAAGAAGAAGGCAAGAATTAAACTATATGCCCGCGAAACTGCTGTCCCGTTTTATCTGAAATCGGGGTATAATATTATTGGGGATGGCTATACTTTTTTCGAAGTCATCAAACACAAACAGATGGAAAAGACCCTCTGAGATTATAGTTCTAGAACAGCGATAGACAATCCTGGAAAGGCGATGATAAGAAGAATCTCCTACTTTCTTTATTTCAATTGAAGTAGTAATTATCTCAATAAACTTCCTTACGGTGGGCAATTCTGATAACTGTAATCAGTAGAATATTATTTTCTCTCAGATATATGATACGGAAACTGCCGGCCCTTTTTCTATACTTACCTTTATGCTTCCCTTTCAGTGGTTTATCCCCGGAAAACTGACCGGTTTCTAATAGCTTAAGTTTTTGAAAGATTCGTTTTTGATTTTTTTTATCGAATTTAGATAATTCTTTAAAAGCATCTTCTGAAACAATGACTTTATACATTAGCTAGTTCAAGTTTCTCGGCTACTTCTTCTAAAGACATTACGTGTGTACGTCCGCTTTTGACATCATCAATTCTTTTGTCGGAGACTATTTCATCCAATGTGTCAAAATAAGTTGTAACCGCCTTCTCGATAAGATAGGTTCTGGTTCTTTCCAAGAGACTGCCATAACGATCTAACTCGGCCAGCGTGTTTTCATCCATTCTGATATTGATTGATTTTTTCATGATTTCCTTTTATTCACCACAAGAATATACATGTATACACAACACCATACAATCTGATTTATTTATAATTACAACCCTAAAACCGCGATAGACAATCCTGAAAGGGCAATGATCAATCCTGCGATGGCATGAATATAGCGCTCGAGGAAGCCAAGCCGAAGGTGAATAAGTGTTTTGTAAGACAGGATAACAATGGTCGTCATCGTGAGAATTGTCGTTAAACCGAAGGCAAGACTTACCCAAAACAGATCCAACCAGCTGTTTTGAGATGCCGGATACATTAAAATCGGGATGAGCGGCTCGCAAGGACCCAATACGAAAATAATGAACAATGCCCACGGTGTGGTTTTTTTTACATCTCCGTGGAAATGAGCATGGCTGCCCAAATGGTGATGAGTGTGCTGATGGTGTTCATGATCGTGTTTGTGACTGTGCTGATGTTCTTTAGCGCGGAGACCGATTCGCAATCCCCATGCGGCATAAGCAAATCCGAAACCAATCAAGAGCCAACTTGCAAGGTCACCGCGAACGGCTTCAATTCCTTCAAGGAGCCCTACAGCCACACCAAAGGCGACGCCGATCACGCCCAAAGCAACCGACCCAAGAACATGTCCAACTCCGCAAAGGGCGGTTACAGAAATAGTCCGTGCTAATGTCCATTTTCGTGCCTTGCTGATCATGATAAACGGCAGATAATGGTCAGGTCCGATTAATGTGTGAATGAACCCGATCGAAACGGCAGTCCAAATTAAAATGTTTAATTCCATGATAAGTGTTAAGGTGTTAAGGTATAAAACAATTGGAATGAGTAATGAAATGAAAATACGGTATTTCGCGACTTTAACACTCTAGCACCTTCACATTTGAATGCATTGTTCAACATATTCTGGGGAGCTGTTCGCCAATCGGCATATCCACGATGCGGTTTGCCCCAAGAGGAGTCTTGATCACGACCATCCCGGGATGGCTATCGGTAACTTCTCCAATGATGACAGCATCTTTCCCAAATTCGACTTTCTGAACAGCCTTAAGCACATCTCCGGCAATATAAGCGGGTACAACTACGATCATCTTGCCTTCATTGGCAACATAGAGCGGGTCAATTCCAAGGATTTCACAAGCCCCTTCCACATCCGGATTTACAGGAATATTGCTGTCATAAAGTTGAATGCCAACGTTGGAAGCAGCGGCGAACTCGTTCAGTGTTGTTGCTACACCACCACGGGTCGGGTCACGCATCGCACGGATATCTTTGGTAATCTCCAAAATGTTTTTTACAATTCCGTTCAACGGAGCTGTGTCGCTTTTTACACGGGTTTGAAACGACAATCCTTCGCGGCTGGTCATGACCGCCATGCCGTGGTCCGCGACCGTCCCGGAGAGGATGATCTTATCGCCGGGCTGCAAATTTGATGCTGAAATATACACATCTTCAGGGAGGATACCAATCCCGGTGGTATTGATAAAAATCTTGTCACAGCTTCCTTTGTTTACGACTTTGGTGTCTCCGGTGACAATTTGCACACCGGCCTTTTCGGCGGCAATTTCCATAGACACCACAATTCGGTGGAGATCTTTCATCGGCAATCCTTCTTCGAGAATGAATGCCACGCTGATGTAAAGCGGTGTAGCTCCGCTCATCGCGACATCATTGACAGTGCCGTAGATGGCTAATTCACCGATATTCCCGCCAGGGAAAAAAATGGGATCTACCACAAAACTATCTGTGGAGAAAGCCAGCTTCCCCGGGGGGAGATTTAGCGTAGCCTGGTCTTCGAGTTTATTCAGCGTTTCGTTCCCGAATCGCGGGAGAAAGATTTTGTCGATCAAGTCGGCGGATAAACGACCACCGGCACCATGCGCCAACTGGACGGTATCGTGATCCATGATTGGAACCGAGCAGGATACACTTAATGGATTGTTGCGTTTCTGGATATTTGTGGTTTTTATATTCTTCATTTTTTTCTTTTCCTTCGTGTGGTACATCCCAATTCATCGGGGAAACTTCCCCGCCTGCCGGGCGAGCAGGGTGTTCTTTGTGGCTAATGTTTTCAATCCCGTGCTTTTTACGGGGAATTAACTAGGGTAGAATTATTCCGCAAGTTTCTTATTAATTGTTTCGATTTTGGATTGTAATAAATTTTCACTTTTCAAGTTTCCCTTGTCAAAGGGGGATTTAGTGGGTAACCAAAAAATTATATCGACAATTAATTTGATTTATTCCAATCGCTGATATTTGTAATAAGCTGCACACGCTCCTTCGCTTGAGACCATCGTCGCTCCCAGCGGATGCGTAGGCGTACATTCTTTTCCGAATGCGGGACATTCATGCGGTTTTTTCAGTCCCCGTAAAACCACACCGCTAATACAGAGATCGGATTCTTCAGTCGTGATGTTTTCCACTGCAAATTTTTTCTCCGCATTATAGGATTCAAATTCTTTTCGAACGGTTAACCCACTGGCAGGGATTTCACCAATCCCGCGCCACTTTCTGTTTGTGACTTCAAATACCGTATTCACAATTGTCTGTGCCTGGCGATTACCTTCACGCTTCACACTGCGGAGATATTGGTTTTCTACGTTAAATAATCCGGCTTCCAGCTGTTTGACAACAAGTAAAATTCCTTCTAACACATCAAGCGGTTCAAAGCCGGTAGGAACGATCGGTACCCGAAAATTTTCAGCGATCGGTTCGTATTCATCCCAGCCCATCACGGTGCAAACGTGCCCGGCGGCAAGGTAGCCCTGAACACGATTATCCGGTGAAGATAACAGTGTTTCCATCGCCGGAGGAACCAGCACATGACTCACCAATTCACTAAAGTTTGTCAGGCCTTCTTTTGATGCGGCATAGATTGCCATGGCATTTCCCGGGGCGGTGGTTTCAAATCCGACGGCAAAGAACACGACTTCTTTTTCCGGGTTATCTCTAGCAATTTGCACAGCTTCCAACGGTGAATATACCGTGCGGACATCGCCGCCTTCAGATTTGACCATGAACAGATCTTTATTGCTCCCCGGGACGCGTAGCATATCGCCGAAACTGGTAAAAATCACATTTGGTCTTGATGCTATTTCAAGAGCTTTGTCTATGATTTCCAGCGGTGTTACACAAACCGGACAGCCCGGTCCGTGAACTAATTCGATTTCTTTAGGAAGTACCTGATCAATCCCGTTACGGATGATAGAATGCGTTTGCCCTCCGCAAATTTCCATTATGACCCATGGCTTTGTTACGGTTTTATGTATTTCATCCAGTATGTTTTTCGCTAAGACCGGGTCGCGGAATTCATCTAAGTATTTCAAGATTTGTCCTCGATCTCATCCAATGCTTCGCCCAGCTCTTTCCATGCATCTAATGATTTTTGGGCTTCTTCTTCGTCTAGAACGGAAAGAGCAAACCCGGCGTGGACAAGCGTATATTGTCCGACTTCGATTTCGGGTAAGTATTCCAAACAAGCAGTGCTGATTGTTCCGCTGTATTCGATCTTTCCCATTTTTATTCCGTTTTCATCGTAGGTTTCGATGACTTTTCCCGGTATGGCTAAACACATATTTCACTTCCTGAGTTAAATGAGTTTGATGAGTTGTTGAGTTTCATAAGTTTGTGAGTTACTGTAGTTTGCGTAAGTAGTTTTGAAATCCAAGTAGCATTTTAGATATTTCTTCACACTCGGTATAGAGTTTATTGAACACTCCCTTTTGAATAAAATTTTGGTCAAACGCAATGTAAATGTGAAATTGTACTTCTGAAGCTGAAGCGTGTGAAATATTTAGAAAGTTAGCAAATTCTTTACTTGACCGTCGACCAAAACCATCGGCAATATTTGCCATGATAGAAATTCCAGCTCGCCGAAGCTGATCTTTTAAGGCATAATCTTTTGAAAAAGTGATATCGGATGAAATGTGATATGGCTCTTGTACTAAAGTTCTAGCTCTCTGCCATACTTCTATTTCTTCAAATTTCTTTATTGTTCCCATGCCTAAACTTATTAACTCATTGAACTCAAAAACTTTCTACCGATTAGAGTTTGCCCCAAAGAAATCCCGCCGTCATTGGTCGGAACTTGACTGTGAGTATACACCTGTAATCCTTTTGATTCCAACCGCGGAATGATTTCTTCAAATAAACGTTGATTTTGGAATACTCCGCCACTCAGTACCACTTTTTTAATTCCGGTTTCTTCTCGTGCCAGTTCTGCAATCTCCGTGAAAAGTGCAGCCAGCGTCAGATGAAATCCGGCACTGATATGACTCATATCTTCTCCTTTTCGCAGCGACCACACAATAGAACGAATCATCGGAGCAATGCGGATGATCCATGAATCTTCCTTGCGATCAAAGATATAATCATAAGGACGGTGGACGGCATTTCCGGCAGATTGCATGAATTCTATGGCTGCCTGCCCTTCATAGCGGATGGTTTGTCTGCCACCACATAGTGCCGTAACTGCATCAAATAGACGGCCGCAGCTGGTGGTAAGGGGAGAATTTATGTTTTTCTTTACCATCTCAACGACAGTGCTCACATCGTGGTTTTCAAGGAATTGAAGTTCAGGGAGTTCGCCATCAAAAGCATGCAGTAAATAACTTACCGCCGTTCTCCATGGAGCTTTAATTGCGGCATCACCACCCGGAAGCGGAAGTGGTTCTAAATAAGCAAAACGCTGAAATTCCGCAAAGTCCGCAATCAACACTTCGCCACCCCAAATTGTATTATCTGTACCGTATCCGGTTCCGTCCAAGGCAATACCGATTACCGGTTCATCCAGATCATGTTCTGCCATGCAGCTGGCGATATGCGCATGATGGTGCTGAACGGCTAATAACGGTATATCTGTCTGTTCTTTTGCCCACTGCGTGGATAAATATCCCGGGTGCATATCGTGGACGATAAGTTCTGGAGTTGTTTCAAAGATGCGTTCCAGGTGGCTGATGGCCATCTTGAAAAACTCATAGGCTTCCAGATTTTCCAGATCGCCGATATGCTGACTGAGAAACGCTTTATCTTCCTTTAGAAGACAGACTGTATTTTTTAATTCACCGCCTACTGCGAGAATCGGTAGACCATCTGATTGAACAAAAATCGGCTGGGGAGCGAATCCACGGCTGCGGCGAATCGGACGGGGGTCTCCGGCAAGATGAATCATGACCGAATCGTCACTGCGCAGGTAAATATCCCTGTTATGGTTCAAAAAATAATCCACGATAGCACTTAGTCGCGTCTCAGCCTCATCAATGTCGATGCATATTGGTTCCTCGCAGAAATTGGCGCTGGTCATGACAAGCATTTTCAGCTCCGCATCCAACAATAAATGATGCAGTGGAGTGTACGGAAGCATGACGCCCAACCGGTCATTGTTTGGGGCAACCGATTCAGCCAGCGTGTAATTCGCATGTTTTTTTAGCAGAACAATCGGACTTTGTTGGGAGGTCAGCAGTTTGCGTTCATCCTCTGAGATTTCACACAGACGTTCTGCCGTTTGTAAATCTCTGACCATGACGGCAAGAGGTTTCTCTTCGCGACCTTTACGTTGGCGTAGGGTTTTGACCGCATTTTCGTTGTTGGCATCAACAGCAAGATGAAATCCGCCCAAACCTTTTATCGCAACAACATTTCCTTTTTTTAACGCTATGATGGTTTCTACGATCGGATCATCAGTTTCTACGATATTACCATCTTTGAGAGTGAGTGTTACCTGCGGACCGCAAACCGGACAGGCATTTGGTTGGGCGTGAAAACGGCGGTCGGTCGGGTCGTCATATTCTGATTGGCAATCCGGGCAGAGTTTGAAATGACGCATGGATGTGAACGGACGGTCATATGGGATATTATCGATGATCGTATACCGCGGACCGCAATTCGTACAGTTGATGAACGGATAGCGATACCGGCGATCCTTTGGATCGAATAGTTCTTTTACGCAGTCATCGCAAACAGCCATATCGGGTGAGATTAGTGTAGAGACAGACTCATTACCGTCAGAGGGTTTAATGATAAAATTCGCGTCATTTTGTATCAGAATTGATATTTCTTTTATATCCGCAATGACACTTAACGGTGGCGGGTCCGATCGTAATTCCGTTGAAAAATTATTTATAGCCGTCGGACTTCCTTCGATTTCGATATACACACCGGCGGAAGTATTTGAAACAAATCCGGTGAGGTTGTGTTTTAAGGCAAGATTATATACAAACGGACGAAACCCAACACCCTGAACGATACCGTTGACCTTAATTAATCTGCGGTGGTGCATTTTGGATTTGTGGAGTATTGGATTAATGGAGTTTTCGACAGCTTAACTAATAAACTCACAAATTCAAGAACTCACTAACTCTTTAACCCATGAGATCCAATCGTTCAGTCCGTCTCCTTTTGTTGCAGAGACCTCAAAGAATTTGAGATGGTGGTTGACTTCCAAAGCGTACTGCCTGCATTTTTCCACATCAAAATCCACATAGGGGAGAAGGTCAGTTTTGTTGATAACACAGATATCCGCTGCGTCAAACATGTGTGGATATTTCTGCGGTTTGTCTTCACCTTCCGTTACGCTGATGACCACAACTTTCATCGCTTCACCCAAGTCGAACAATGCAGGGCAGACCAAATTCCCGACATTCTCAATAAATAGAATAGAGTTGTCCGGCAAAGAAAGTTCATGGAGAGATTTATGAATCATGTCGGCATCAAGATGGCAGCCCTTCCCGGTATTGACTTGGATAACCGGTGCGCCGGTGGCTTCAATTCTTTCCGCATCACGCAGTGTTTGCTGATCGCCTTCGATGACCGCAATCTTGTGTTTTGGTGTGAGTTTTTGGATCGTCTTTTCCAATAAAGTTGTTTTTCCCGAACCGGGGGAGCTGACGAAGTTGAGCGTAAGGATGTTTTTTGCATCAAAATATCCGCGGTTTTGGGCAGCAATCAAATTATTTTTAGCAAGGACATCCGTTTCCACCGCAATCGTTCGACTTTCGTGGCGATGCTGACCGTGGGAATGTGGATGATCATGGTCGTGTGTATGTCCGTGGGGATCTTCCCCCGGTTTTCGATATGTCACCGCTTCTGGTGGCTGGCTGCATCCGCAAGTATCGCACATAATTTTTTCCTTATTTTAGTGAGTATTGAGCCGTGATGAGTGAGATGAGCATGGTCACGAGACAAAAACACATGAACACATTAACACTCAAACACATTATTTTAATCAACATTAATTGATTTAATCGCTAATTCTTTCCCTTGGATAATATCCACCGCCGCACCGCCACACTTTGAACAGATTGCAAAATACATCTCCACCGGGAATTCATTATCGCAGTCGAGGCATTTCCCCAAAGCTTTGATTTCATTGATGTTAAGCACTGCTCCCTCTGCGATGGTCCCCTTACAGGCAGCATCGAAACAAAAGGTGAGTGAATCGACCAAAATTCCGGCAAGTTCGCCTATCTCGAGGTCAATGGAATTCACCTTTTTGGCGTGATTTTTCTGAACAGTAGCGGAGACAATTTCCACAATGTTCATTGCGATGGACATTTCGTGCATAAGACGGCTTAATTTGAGCGGAAAGTTACACATAAAATCGGACGACCTTAAATAAGATTGAGGAGATTTTTCTAAGCGTAGGAATAGCGATATGAAGTCGGTTGGGGTTTTAGAAATAGAGTATTGGATTATTGATTCAGACTTAAACAGTATTTCCCTAAATTCCGGTATCTGTTTAAGGCATATTCGCGCTGCAAATAGAGTTTGGCACGATAAATATCTAACACGAGAATGTAGTGTGAAAGTGTATAAATATTTTTCTGACGATTATGATAAAGGTAAATAAGAAATCAGCCCAACTCCCACCCTCGCAATAAGCGGGGCAGGCGGACGGCGATGATAATTAGGAATTAAAAAAGGTTGGGCGGTATAACAATATAGTGATAAATTATGAGTAGATGGAAAATCGAATATTATGAAGATCATCGTGGCATTAAACCTGTTGAAACATATATTGACAGTTTACCTGTTGAAAAACAGGCGAATATTATTAGGGTGTTTGACCTGATTGAAGAATTCGGGATTCAATTGGGAGAGCCCTATCTCAAACATATTGAAGGAAAAATATGGGAAATCCGACCGGGGTCAGAGAGAATACTTTATTTTACATTCACCGGGAAGAAATTTGTGTTATTAAACGGGTTTACAAAGAAAACTAGAAAAACGCCCAAAAGAGAAATTAAAATTGCACAGAAAAGGAAAAAAGATCATGAAGAAAAAAACAAATGTTGAACTGCACAAAGAAAGATTGTTGCAAAAGGCTGAATTCAAACAAGCTTATAATGAATTGGGACCTGTGTATAAATTAATTAGAGAAATAGTTGCATTTCGAATTGCACAAGGTATGACCCAAAAAGAATTAGCGGAAAAAATCGGAACCAAACAAAGTTCAATCTCACGTTTTGAAAAGGCAATGAAAATGCCGTCAATATCTTTTTTATCACAAATTACAAATGCACTTGGGTTGGAATGGGAATTCAATATTCACACCAAATCCGTATAAATGTTCACACCACCCTTGAACCGTACTACAGGGTGTTTGGTGTATTTTCACGTATATTTTAAAAAGCATTTATTAAAACCCTGAAGGGTCCGTCCGCACGCCTCGGCCATGCCTACATTCCATTTCAGCAGACAGGCGCACAGGCCTTTGGCGGGTTAAACCCACGAGGGCATTTAGCCTTTAAAAATTGGAGTATGGAATATTGGATTATTGATTCAGACTTAAACAGTATTTCCCTAAATTCCGGTATCTGTTTAAAGCATAAAAAGGAAAAGTAGTATGAAGCGACTTTATCGAAATACAAAAGATAAGAAAATCGCGGGTGTTTGCGCCGGGCTTGGAGAATATTTTGATATTGACCCGGTGATTGTCCGCCTGCTTTTTTTGATGTCAATATTTTGGGGCGGAGGCGTTATTGCCTATTTGATTGCGTGGTTTATTGTCCCGGAAAAGACAGCGGTGTAAATCAATAACTAACTGCTCACCAATTTACCAGTGACCAATTACCACATGAAATCTTGTTTTTCAATTCTATATTTTTTACTAACGGTTCTTAGTGCTCAAGAAGGCTATACGATATCGGGGTACGTCGTAAATGAAGAAACCGGCGAATCCCTCATCGGGGCGAATGTCATCCTGAAAAATACGTTGCAGGGAGCCTCTACCGATAAAGACGGATATTTTGTCATTCATTCGGTATATGACGGAGAGTACTTGCTGGAGGTGTCTTATTTGGGGTATAAAACGCATTCAGAATCCATCACAATGCTCAGGCAGCAAGTCAATCCGCTGAAGATAGAACTAAAGCCAACCCCAATCGAATTAACTGCCGTGGATATAACGGCTCAGCGAATTGAACGCAGGGATAACATCCAGCTCAGTCGAACATCGTTGGACGTACGTCAGTTAAAAAGTATCCCGCAGATGGCTGAAGCAGACCTTTTCCGCACCCTACAAAGCCTTCCTGGAGTATTAACGTCATCGGAGTTTAGCACCGGTCTGGTTATCCGCGGGGGGAACACAGACCAAAACTTGATCTTGTTAGACGGAATTACGGTGTACAACCCTTCTCATGTCGGCGGACTGTTTTCTAATTTCATTCTGGATGTCGTGAAAGAAGCTGATCTATTAAAAGGCGGTTTCAATGCGGAATACGGCGGGCGACTTTCTGCTGTGTTGAATGTCCGTAGCCGTGAGGGGAATCGAAAACGATTTAGCGGAAAAAGCTCTGTATCACTGCTTTCTGCCAAAACAACGTTAGAAGGACCTGTTGGAAAAGGAGCGTGGTTAGTCTCCGGCCGCAGGACGTATTTTGATCAAGTATTTAAGGGTACTGATCTTTATTTCCCCTATTATTTTTATGATGTTCAGGGACATATATTTCAAGATTTGACTGAGAGGGACCGAGTTTCCGTCAGTTGGTATTCCGGCCGGGATGATCTTTCATGGGACGAATTTGGATTAGAAGGCTGGTGGGGGAATAACACCTTCAGTTTGAATTACCGTAAACTGTTAAGTCAAACTTTGGTGTCAAATTTTCTCGTAGCCAAAAGCCGATTCGATATCTATTTCGGCTTAGGTGGAACTTCCGGAATCAATGAAGAAGATTATATTGACGATCTGACTTTCCGGTCTGACTGGACATGGTTTTGCTCCCCCGAAACTGAATGGCGATTTGGTGCAGAATATAAAGATTTGAAATTTGTTTACAGTGCCGGCTATATGGATAGCACGATCTTTGACACACGACAATCTCCTGTCGAAGCAGCAGGGTATGTAAAAACCAAACATTGGTTGTCTCCATTATTCATGATTGAACCCGGACTTCGTTTGAATTATTACAGCAATCACCCGGACAAGTGGTATTTAGAACCACGGTTGGGAATGAAATATTTGTTGACTGAAGATCGTTATCTTAACGTGTCTGTTGGGCTTTATCATCAGTTTATGGAAACAATCCAGGACGATTATAACCCGAATATTTTGGATGCGTGGTTTGCGGTAGATTCATCTGTTACGCCGGCTTCCGCAGTTCAGTATGTCGCCGGGATTGAGGAATATTTCGGTACGCAGTACAAGGTGCAAATCGAAGCCTATTACAAAACGATGAACAATATGCTGACGTTTATTGATAACCGTGCTTCGGTAGATGAGACCGTATCGGATGAAACATTAGATGATTTGGTAGATGAAGGCGATGGATATGCTTACGGCGGTGAAATCTTTTTGCAGAAAGAATATGGAAAATTGAACGGCTGGATCGCTTATTCGTACTCCATTTCCCGAAAAATATTTGACGGGAAAGAGTATTATACCAACTGGGATCGCCGGCATGCCTTTAATATAATTGCCAATTACCAGTTAAATAAAAAATGGAATATCAATGCCAAATGGACACTCCAAACCGGGCAGCCGTACACGCCTATCCTTGGATATTTTGTAGAATCTATGCCAGATGCACCGTATCCAAACCACCGAACTATTCCCGGAGGACGGAATTCCGCCAGATACCCTAATTATCATCGGTTGGATATCGGGGCGGTACGACGGTTTAAAATAGGGAAAATAAAAGGTGAATTCACAGCGCAGATCGTGAATACGTATTGGCAAAAAAACGTGTTCAGATATGTGTATCAGTTTGGCAGTACAACCAACGGCATTGATGATGACAGCGATGATATTATAGACGAAGAAGACGAAGGAAAACCGCAGTTAAAGGTGATAAACGGAATACCGATTATTCCAAGCATAGGAGTTTCCATTGAATTTTAATATTAATAAACCGCTAATTATGCGAATGTTCGCGAAAAAGAAAACAATGATTTTGTGGCAAATACTCATTACTGTAGTTATTTTCACATCCTGTGAGCCGGTGGATGAACAGGAAGTGTATGAAGAAAAGCTGGTGGTTTTTGGGAACTTGACCGCAAATTCGCCTGTGACGGATACGTTTTATGTGTCATTGTCCGCTGAAGTGACTGCGTCACACGAAACCGGTGTAAAATGGATTGACAGCGCTGACATCCTCATAACATCTGCGACAGATTCATTTTATTTACAGCCGGTACCCGGCAACCCCGGGCGGTATTTGGACACAACATATTCTCACAATATTTTACCGAATACAACCTACTATTTAAACGCGAATTATGAGGAATACCACGTAATGGCAGAAACCACCGTCCCGGATTATCTTACGCTGAAAAGTGTTAAAAACGAAGGCTGGTTCTGTCAGGGGAATCCGGTGGTAACGGACTCTATCGATCTACACCTTACTGAGAATACGCCTTTCCTGATTCAGCAGGCTTTTCTGATGAATGATTTTTCTATCCTTGCCATGGACACGGTTGCATATCGTGAAGATGATTGCTACCCCGCTAGTTTTATGTCCCCGCCGTTTTTCTCTGTTCAGTGGGAGTCAGAAACGGCTCCCGGATTGGTTCGGTTTATGAGTTTGGCTTTAGATGACAGTTACGAAAATGCAATCGTGGATACTTCGCTCTCCGCTAACGCATTCAAAGGACCTATGTTTGTTTCGGATACCGGTGAATTATACCGGCAAAATCCATTGGTGTGGAATCTTAGTCAACCGATGCTGGATTTTAGTTGGTTGTCGTTCAATTATTATGGTCCGCATTTATTGTTGATTCAGGCAATGGATCAGGCGTACCACGATTATTATGTTGGCGACCCGATGGGAATGAATCAATATCTGTTGCCAAACAGTAACATCATAGACGGATACGGACTCTTTTCATCTATGAACTCAGTGGGGTTCTTTGTTTATATTGCGCCGGACACTACTAGATAATTTAGCAGCCGATAAGGTCACGAAATTACACGAAGAATCAACCTCATTGTTTAAATAACAAATCGGGGTGAATAATTCAAGTTATAAACTTCTTCGTTTCATTCGTTAATTTCATTGTTAAAATAATAGATCACCAGCTTTTTTCGCCAGCGACAAGAACGTCGTCAGCTTCCCCCCAAATACGTGCAATAGTTTCGTTTCTTTGTCTGTGTGCAGATCCAGCTGGTACTCACGAGAGAGATCGGTCGGATTATCTTTATGGGCAATTAATGGGCGGACTCCGATAAACGCATCAATAACATCACTCCGGTTGATTTTATACGAATCCTCAAGATAGCGGTTTATATTTTCGATTAGGTAGGTGATGTCATCTTCACAGACAATCACGTCGTCAACCGGTACTGTCTCCTCACGCTCAGTTGTACCGATAATCGTCCGATTATGGTTCGGTTCAGGGATAATAAAAAATATCCGTTTCCCTTTGGTCTGCATGAACATCAATCCTTCTGTAAGCGTTCCACCAATCACAATATGAATCCCACTGATTTTCCGGATATGATACTGAGCCGGTAAATGATACCGTTCATTGACTTCATCGATCCACGGGCCGGTAGCATTCACAAGAATCGGCGCAGTCATCAATTTTTCTCCAAGGATAATCTTCCACCCCAAAGATGTTTGCCGGATATTTTGAATATGTACATTTTCTATAAAAACAGCACCATGAGATTTCGCATTCTCGGCAACCTGTTGTGTAAGGAGAATGTCATTGGTTTTTGCGTCGAAGTAACGGAAAACAGCCTTCAGATTTTTCCGAACCATATGCGGAGCATGATCATAAAATAGTTTACGGGGAATTCGCGCCGAAGTATGATTTGTACGTTTCCCTACGAGAAGATCATAAAATTTTAACCCAAGCCAGACCATCCAGGCGGGTCGTGGAGAGCCTTTGTAAATCGGAAAATAAAACGATCTGAGATGAACAATGTCAGGATAGAGAGTCATTAATTCTTCGCGATCCGTCAAAGCTTCATGCACCAGACCAAATTGCAGGGTTTCTAAATACCGTAATCCGCCGTGAATTAATCGTGAGGATTTCGAAGACGTTCCGCTCCCGATTGTGGATTTGTCAATGACAAGTACTTCTTTTCCACGGAGTGAAAGTTCGCGGGCGATGCCGCATCCGTTAATTCCGGCACCAAGAATAATGACATCGTATGAGTTTGAGACTGTTTCTTTTTTCATCAGATTGGTTATGATTGTTGATTTACTACATAGAAAAATTACAATGAAAATAAGATTGGTTCACAGATGACAAAAACCTCGCTTTAGCGAGGTATTTTGTAGCCCGTAGGAGAATCGAACTCCTGTTGCAGAGATGAAAACCCTGAGTCCTAACCACTAGACGAACGGGCCAATTGTGTATTAATTCTATCAAGAAGCGGCGCGAATTTAATACATGTAATTAATTTTGCAAAAGAAATTCGTGGTTTTTCTGTGAAGAATAAGTTTTGGATGAGGTTTCCCTATTAAAAATACATTTAGTATTGGAGTACAATAATGAGTTTGTAGCCTGTCCCGATTTATCGGGAAATTATTGTCAAATAAAAATGAGTCCACTCCAGAAAGGGGTTCCTGCCCGCAGCAAGCGGGAATTTTTTTGATTTTGAAATTTTATATACCCCCCCCTTTTTTTGACAAGGGGGAATAAAAAAGGCACAGAAAGTCCCCCTTAAT
>JACNKV010000018.1 GCA_014381855.1 Fidelibacterota bacterium
ATCCCTTTCCATAAACCTATCTTTCCAGCTGATTTGAATCCCGTTCTAAAGGATTCCACCGATTCCGGCTGGGTAACCACCGGACCGAAAGTGATGCAATTTGAAACCCGACTTGCTGATTACCTGCAAGCCAAACACGTCATTGCCGTTAACTCAGGGACAGCTGCACTCCACCTTGCACTGGCAGCAAAAGGAATTGGCGCGGGAGATAAATTTATTGTTCCGACGTATACCTTTGTAGCCTCTGCTGAAGTGGGGGAATATCTTGGTGCTGAACCTGTTCTCGTAGATAGTGATCCTGATACATTTAATTTAAATCTTGATCATGTTGAAGATATACTTTTTCAAGACAAAAATCATGAAATCAAAGCTATAGTCCCAGTGCATTTTGGAGGACAGGCAGTAGATATGCTAAGAGTAAATAAGTTGGCTGACAAACATAACTTATTTGTATTAGAAGATGCTGCTCATGCAGTAGAAACCGTTTCAAATGCCGGGAAAACCGGGAATACATATCATGCGTCTGCTTTTTCTTTTTATGCCAATAAAAACATCACGACCGGTGGTGAAGGTGGTGCTTTGGCAACGAATGATAAAGAATTGGCAGACAATGTACGAAAGCTCTCCTTGCACGGAATGTCCAAAGACGGCTGGAAGCGCTTTGAAACCGGCAGTAAGTGGGCATACGATGTTTCCGAATTGGGATACAAATATAACATGACTGACATTGCCGCGTCGTTTGGTTTGGAACAAATGAAACACATTGATAGCTGGCATAAACGCCGCCTTGAAATAGTTCAACGGTACAGTAAAGGAATGTCTGAAATAGAAGGGTTAATATTGCCAATCCATATGAGTGGGGAAATCCATGCCTGGCATTTGTACGTAATACGGATTATCCCCGGAATGTGGAAAATCTCAAGAAACAAATTAATTGAAAAGATCAATGAAAAAGGGATTGGGACTTCGGTTCACTATATTCCTGTCCACATGCATTCTTACTATGTGAAAAAATATGGATTTAAGCCAAAAGATTTTCCAATAGCCAAACAACTATCAGAATCTGTAATTACCTTGCCTTTATATCCAGGCATGACCGATGATCAAATTGAGTATGTTACTTCAACGATAAATACCCTATGGAAAGATTATAGGCAATAGTGGAATTATTTTCTCGATTTGTTGCCGTCTTAATGATTGTTATCATTTCTCCAGTAATGCTTGCAATCGGTTTAGCATCTTTGATATTTCAAGGTTTTCCTATATTGTATAAACAAGAAAGAATAGGGTTTAAGTTTAAATCTTTTTCACTTTTTAAATTTCGAACAATGAAACGCAATGATGGGAAAGAGCTAATTACCAATCCCAATGATAATCGTATAACCTTTTGGGGTAAAATTCTAAGGCGTTTTAAACTTGATGAACTGCCCCAGTTAGTGAATATAGTTAAAGGAGAAATGCGGTTTATTGGCCCACGCCCCGAAGTAAGACAATACACCGAAAATAACAATTTTTCATTTTTAGAACGGATAAAACCCGGATTAACAGATTTTTCATCTATTCTGCTTAGAAACGAATCAAAAATATTATCACGTGCCGGCGGTGTTAATACATATCCACAGCTCTTAGAACTCAAAATCGAGCTGGGACATCTTTACGCCAAACACAAAAGTTTTTGGTTGGATTTAAAACTTGTCGTATTGACTCTCATATCGATAATCCTGCCTAAAACGGCAATCAATTTAGTAAAAAAGCATTTCATCAATAAATATAATCCGGCATTAATCCCCGTGATAGAAAAATGGGTTTAACAGTTGAAAGTCGACAGGCTTCAGGAATCAGGAGTGAAATGATGAACCGGATTTTAGGCTTCAGCCTTTTAAAAAAGCTTGTCATTCCGATTCGTCGGCAGACGGAGAGGAATCTGCATCATTTATTGGAAATTCCGGAATTCAGGCTTCAGCCTTTTAATCTGGTCCCTGGGTGCTTTTCCTTCTCACTTTTCACGTGTCACTAGTCACGGCTTTCCGTTTTTGTTTCAGCTTTTTCAAAATATCTGTGTAATCCGCCTGCCTGTTCGCAGTGAAACGCAGACAGGTGTAATCTGTGGTTCGAATCTTTCCAACCCGTGAAACGTCGAAGACATATTTCACTGGGTTTTACCCACAAATCCATAACAATGGAGCTCTCTCATGTATAACTGGCTAATAGAAAAACGCCGTGTATTAGGCGTATTGATGTTTGACATCCTTGCGGTAATGCTCAGCATTCTGGGGGCGTATCTGCTCAGGTTCGATTTCATCTTTCCGAGTGAATATGCAGCCGCAGCGCTGATGGCTATCGGCATTGCGATTCCGATAAAGATCGGGTTGTTTTCCATTTTCGGGATGTACCGCGGGATGTACCGCTACACCAGTCTCTGGGATATGGTGAATATCTTGAAGGCAACCGGTGTATCGTCTCTGTTGCTCTTTACCGTGGTTGGGCTGCTGACATTTTTCGAAGGAACGCCCCGCTCAATCTTCCTGCTGGATTTTATTCTGACATCCCTGGCAGTCGGAGCCATTCGTATTTCGGTAAGGATGTATTATTCTCACGTGATAAATAATCCCGCCAAACGTAATAAACGAAAAAAAACAACCAGATTACTCCTGATTGGCGCCGGAAACACAGGGGATAAAATTTTAAGGGAGATCAACACCTCTTATTCCGACGAATATGAAGTGGTTGGTTTTCTTGATGACAAAAAGTCTAAGGTAGGTGCCCGGCTGCATGGTGTGCAGATACTGGGTTATGTGGAGGATATTAAACATATCTCTATCCCGTTTGATGAAATCTTGATTACGGCTCCCACGGCCACCGGAGATGAAATCCGCCGGATGGTGAATATTTGTAAATCCACGGGCAAACGGTATCGAACAGTTCCCGGCTTTGCGGAGCTTATCAATAATGAAGTTTCTATCAAATCTGTGCGGGATGTATCACTTACCGACTTACTTGGCAGGGAGGAGGTGTCACTGGATAAGAACTCCATAGATAATTTCCTGCGCGGAAAACGTGTATTGGTCACAGGAGCGGGCGGATCGATCGGCTCTGAACTTGTGCGACAATGTTTTGGGTTTAATCCCGGGTTGCTAATGCTCTTGGATAACAGCGAGCAGAATTTGTTCGACATCGAGCAGGAGATGGATGAAAAAACCACAAACGTCGCCATTAAAACCATTTTGGGGAATATCAGAGATAAAGAGTTGATGGAGAAGATATTATCCGAATATCGTCCGCAGGTGATTCTGCACGCCGCTGCCTACAAACATGTACCCATGCAGGAGGTTCATCCCTGGTATGCGGTCTTGACGAATGTGGAGGGGTCTTTGAATATGATGGAATTGGCTGAGATGTATGATGTCGATAAATTTGTGTTGGTTTCCACGGATAAAGCCGTGCGCCCCGCCAATGTGATGGGAGCAACGAAACGCTTATCGGAAATTTTGGTGCAATCACTGGCGAAGAAAAGCCATACGCAGTTCTTGGCTGTCAGATTCGGGAATGTGATCGGGAGTTCCGGGAGTGTAATCCCGACTTTTCAGCGCCAGATAGAAAAGGGAGGACCCGTCACCGTAACCCACCCGGAGATGACCCGCTATTTCATGTCCATCCCTGAGGCGGCACAGTTGATATTGCAGACCGGCGCTATCGGCTACGGCGGTGAAGTATTCGTCTTGGATATGGGTGCTCCAATTAAAATTAAAGATATGGCGTATGATTTAATTCGCTTATCAGGATTTGAGCCGGAGAAAGAGATTCCGGTAATATACACCGGATTACGCCCCGGCGAAAAGATGTACGAAGAACTGGTCACACATGGTGAAAAAGTGGATAAAACAATACATCCGAAGATTATGATTATGAAAGACGGTAATCCTTATAAGCCGTGGGATGGCTTGAAGACGGAGATTGAAAAACTGGTAACGATATCCCGCACGTTTAATCCCGATGCGATTAAGCAGAAACTGCAGCAGCTAATCCCGGAATATGAACCGCAGGATTACTTCCCGCCGATTGAAGAAATCAACTTACCGGAGGAATCGAAGGAGATTAAAGGTTC
>JACNKV010000017.1 GCA_014381855.1 Fidelibacterota bacterium
ATGGCAGCAATTTCCAGAAGTAATTGAACAGCAATATGTAGTAGTTTAATTTGAAAGAGAAATATAAGGAAACGGAACAATGCCAGTGCCTAACAAAGGCTATACGTAATTTGGGCAATATGCTGATATTGAAGTTTGTAGAATTAAATAAAATTAGTGGTAAATTGAAAATTAAATGCTTCAAAACCCGCACTACGCATAGCCAAACCGTTGGAAGAAAAGAGTTTCGTAAAAATTGCAGAAGATGATATAAAAAAATAAGAATTATGGCAAAACAGATTTATCAAATACAAGTAGTCCTTTCTGGCACGAAGCCAAGAATATGGAGGAGATTGTTAGTGTACTCTGACACATTATTGGTTGACCTACATAGAATAATTCAGACATCTATGGGATGGACAAACTCCCATTTGCATTTATTTAATGACGGCATGACTGATTATTCTCCCAGGGAATTCGAGGTTGAGGAAAGCAAGAATTCCCGGACAGTAAAATTGAAGACCATACTAAAACAAGAAAAATCAAAAATACTCTACGAATATGATTTTGGAGATGGTTGGTGTCATGATATAATATTAGAAAAAATAATAGTTGAAGAAGAAATCGGACAAATACCGATGTGTATTAAAGGAAAAAGAAATTGCCCACCTGAAGACTGTGGCGGGACATGGGGATATCAAGACTTGTTGCATACAATATCTAATCCCAAGCATGAGGATTATGAATCAATGATTGAATGGCTTGGAGGAGAATTTGATCCGGACTATTTTGACATGGACCAAACAAATCGACAGTTAAAACAAAAAGATTATGGTTGTTTGTGGATTGAATAATATGAAAACCAACAGCTTACAACAGCACGCTGTGCACTGTTATACGACATTGTCCTCCGCCCGCTAAAAGAGTTAAGTTTATAAAAAATCTAATTTTACAATTAATATTATGAAAATAGGAATAATCGGATCTATGCAATTCACTGACAAAATGCTTGAAGTTAGAGAAAAACTTCGGGAATTGGGTCATGATGCTTTTGTTACAGATTTACATAAAGCAATGGTTGGCAAAACCGATGATGAGATTGAAAAAATAAAGCTCCACCAAAAAAATAACATGGATGCCATTCGTGAATTTTGGAATATGATGCAAGGAGCTGATGCGGTCCTAGTTTTGAATTATGATAAAAATGGCATAAAAAATTATGTTGGTGGAAATACATTAATGGAGATCGGTTTTGCTCATGTTCTAAATCAGAAAATCTTTATGTTAAACCCAATTCCCGAAATGTCTTATTGTCAGACTGAAATTAAAGCTGTTAAGCCGATTATTTTTAATGGAGATTTTTCTAAGATTGAGTAACGCGGGCTACGGACAACGCTTCGGGGACGCTGCGCTTTCGCTTCACTGCGTTACGCTCACCCCCGTATAACAGCGCTGTAAAATCAATAGAATTATTGAGAATACTCAAATTCTACTGCCTTTACAGCGCACCACATGTTGTGGATCATTACAAAAAAACTATATGAAAGCAAGACTTATTACTGTATTAACAGGAATTATTGCAATAGGAGTTATAAATTGTTGCCAAATAGCAAATGCGAGTAACTATTTAAATCAAACAGATAAACTTGTTGGGTTATGGGAGCATAAAGCTGATAGTGCATGGAAATACATTTACGAATTTCAAATTAATAATGAGCAGAAGATATCAGGAATTGTTCATAGTTATTTTTATGGATTAAAGGATAGTGAATCCCCGATTGAAAATATTAAAATTCTTTTTCCTGAAATTATATTACAATTTGGATCACCTTCAAATATTGAACAGGTTTTTGTAATTGATACGGTAAAAAATATCATGGTGAGTGAAATTGAATTACCAGATCAATCAAAAATCAAAATGGTTTTGCACAAACTGCCTTCTTCAAATATAGATGGTATTTTTTCACGCAGTTCACAAACAACAGTTTACTCACCACCTGTACTACGCAATGATGGGATTTCTGTTGGAGATTTGTCAGAAAACAAGCCTGTTAAACAGAGCATTGATAGTGCCATTTTCAAAATCGCTAATAAGGATTATGGGATTATTTTTTCACTTTTAATTGCGCATAAAAACAAACTCATAGTTGAAGAATACTTTTATAATCATGATATTAATACGCTGGAAAACCAAAGTAGTGTTACTAAAAGTATTGTAGCATTATTAACGATGGCTGCACTCAATGATAATTATATTAAGGGCCTTGATGAAAATATAAATGCTTATCTGGATTTCGATTTTTCACAAACAATAACTATTCAAAATCTATTAGCCATGAAAGCAGGTATGCAGATAGGCGAAGAAGCTTGGCGTGATAGTGATAACAGGTTGCAAACACTTTTGAATAGGGCAATTATTAAAAAACCAGGAAGTGTTTTATCCTACGACAATGGCATCCCCAATATTCTGAATGCGATACTATTCGATGCCACAAATAAACAGGCTGATCAATATGCTAGGGACAGAATATTCAAGAAACTCAAGATTACTGATTATAATTGGGATATTGGGAAACAAAATGGATTTCCTGATGGAAGTGGAACACTCCAGTTGTCATCCAGGGCGATGTTAAAAATTGGCTTATTGCTTATAAATAATGGAAAGTGGGGGGAAGAATTAATTATTGAAGCAGAATTCATCCATAAATTATCAGAACGTCACACATGGTATGAAAAATACAAGATGGGGTATGGCTTAATGTGGTGGATCAAAGAAATTGAAATTAATAATAAAAAATTTGAAACAATATATGCCAGTGGCTCAGGAGGGAGATTTATCATCACTATTCCTGAATTAGATATTGTTGCTGTAATATCTGGTGGTAATTACATGCAATCGGAGCATTATAAATCATGGGAAATATTGAAACCACTTATTTTACAAATTGTGGAAAACAGTAAAGATTGACACTATAACGCCCACAACAATGTGTAAAAAATAATACGGCATTTCGTTCGGCTTGAATTGTTCCCATTATCTATTAGCTCCTTGTAAGCCGTAACGGTAGGAAACCATTAAAACCGTACCATTCCTACACCAACGTTCATTCGCAATCCGCTTCGCTACTTACTATCTATAAAGAGTAGTGGGAAAGATTGAAAAGTTAAAGTAAAATAATTGTGAGAAATAGAATTAATGTTTTAAATTGGACGCGACGAAGAAGTAGTTTTATCCTGAATTTGTAAGGATAAAAGCGACAGAGCGGAAAAATATTGACCCGCCAGTGTTTGAAAAGAAGTTAAACACTGCGGGTTTTTTGTTTATATGACCCACCGTTAAGTCTGCCCAACAAGATGGCAGACAGGCCTGACCAGGCACCCGCAAAACCGATATCAAGGATTCGGATTTGCAAAATATTCCAGACATAAATGTAGCAGAGTTTTTATCGGCAGATTTTTTGCCTGATGAGATTTTAGAGACAATCGCCCAACAAGGTCCCGCCAAAGAACCGGCGGACAGGCCCGCCAAGAAGCCGGCGGGCAGGGATGACATTGAAGAGTCATCTGAACTCCCTAAATACATAACCAATTACATCGGCTCAAAACAGAAGCTGATTGATTGGATCTGGCAGAATACACCGGAAGATGTCAAATCTGTTTTTGATGCATTTGGCGGTTCTAATGTTGTAGGATTTCTATATAAACGCAAAGGGCTTAAGGTTTTTACTAACGACCAATTAAAATACTCCTTCCACATTTCCCGTGCCATCATTGAGAATAATTCCACAAAACTTTCAGAAGATGATATAAATAACCTCATTATTCCAAAGCCCAATGCTGGTGATTTCATTCAAAGAAATTTTAAGAATACATTTTTCACACCTGAAGTTTTAAATATTTTAGATGGCCTGCGAGCCAATATTGATTCGCTTAAAGGATACAAAAAAGATATTGCTCTTTTTGCATTGGGCAAGACCTGTATTTCAGGCAAAGGTGGATTCGGACATTTCTCATCTACGACTATGCACGGTAAAAGAAGATTTACGAAGCCTAAATTTCTTGAACTCTATAAATCCAATCTAACACGTATTTCAGACCTTGTAT
>JACNKV010000044.1 GCA_014381855.1 Fidelibacterota bacterium
TTCCCGATTTAACAAAGATGAATTGGAACTTCGCGTGGATGCCAATGGTGCATTTACCAAAAATAATGTAAAAGATAAATTAAACCGATTGGCAGAATACAGCCTTCATTCCATCGAACAGCCGATTAAACCGGATCAATGGGAACTGCTTTCTAGTCTGTGTGAATCTTCCCACGTCCCAATTGCACTGGATGAAGAATTGATTCCATTGGTTAATGAAAAAGACAGAATTGAAATGCTGGACAAAGTGAAGCCACAATATCTTGTACTAAAACCGAGTTTGTTGGGTGGTTTTTCAGAATCAGAGAAATGGATTCGATTGGCGAAAGAGCGAAACATAGGTTGGTGGATTACTTCGGCATTGGAATCGAATATTGGTTTAAATGCCATCGCACAATGGACAGCCAAAATGAAGCCGAAAGGATATCAAGGGTTGGGAACAGGACAATTATTTACCAATAATATCCCATCGCCGTTAAACGTGAAATCCGGAAAATTAGCCATTGACAAAACTCCAATTTGGGAAGATGTAAATCAATTTATTTCTGATTGGTATAGTCCTGATGATGAAATGGTGCTCCAAACTTCGGGATCCACAGGAAAACCCAAATCCATTTCAGTGAAGAAAGAATGGATGAAAAATTCGGCACATCTCACCGGAAAAACATTTGGGTTGACCGAAGGTGATTCCGCATTATTGTGCATGCCCATGAAATATATTGCAGGGAAAATGATGGTCATCCGTGCATTGGAATTAGGACTGGATCTCACAGTAGTTGAACCGTCATCGCATCCATTGAAGGGTTTGGAAGCAACGATCGATTTTGTTGCCATGGTGCCCTTGCAATTAGAAAATTCTATCAATCAATTGGATAAAATAAAAACGCTTATTGTGGGTGGCGGACAGGTAAATCCACAATTAGTGGAAAAATTGAAAACTTTATCAACCCAAGTTTATGAAACATACGGCATGACGGAGACTCTGACTCACGTAGCCATCAGATCGTTAAATGGACCGAATAAATCAGATGCTTTTCAAGCATTGGACGGGGTTCATTTTGAAAAAGATGTTCGTGAATGTTTAATCATTCATGCACCTGCTCTAAATTCTAACCCTGTTGTTACAAATGATCTGATCGAACTTATGGATGGGTCATCCTTTAGCTGGCTGGGTCGCCACGACAATGTAATTAATTCCGGTGGAATAAAGATCATTCCCGAAGTGGTGGAATCCAAACTGTCATCTGTCATTCCAAATCGGCGGTTTTTTATCGACGGGATTCCCGATGAATCATTGGGCAAAAAAGTTGTTTTGGTGGTGGAAGGAGATAAGTTTGATATTTCTTTAGATGTGTTGGATAAATTTGAAAAACCGAGGAAAATAGTATTTATTAAAAAATTTGAAGTAACAAATTCGGATAAAATTCATCGAAAAAATACAACTCGGAAAATAAATGCCTAATCTTGTACTCAAATATTTCTCCACACCAACATGTAATGTATGTAAAGTCCTGCGTCCGAAAGTAGAAGATTTAGTGGAAAAATCCAATGGTTGGAATTTTCAATATGTGGATACGACACAGTCCCCGGAGATTGCCGGGCAAAATCTCATCTTTGCAGTCCCGACTATTTTGCTAATCGTTCAGGGGAAGGAAGTGAAAAGATTTAGCAGAAACGTTAGTTTGTACGAATTGGAACAGACCCTTAATAAATATAGCAGTATTTTAGGATAATGAGTATTTTCTGTCCGTTATGACGACCTGGATTTACACATTTACAAGCATTTTTATCATCAGCCTTCTGTCGCTTACCGGAGCATTTACACTATCTCTTAGCAGAGACAAGCTCTCGAAAATACTACAATATCTTGTCAGCTTTGCTGTGGGAAGCTTATTTGGTGGTGCTTTTGTTCATCTTCTTCCTGAGATATTTACATCAACCGACTCTATTGCATTTTCATCCATTCATATTTTAGTGGGAATTATTCTGTTTTTCGTTTTAGAAAAATTCGTACGATGGCGACATTGTCATGATGTGGATTGTCAAGAACACAGCGCGCATTTGGTTCCAATGAATTTAATCGGTGATGCCATGCACAATTTAATTGACGGACTGATAATAGGTGCTTCTTTTCTTGTGAGTATTCCAATGGGGATTGCGACATCAATCGCGGTTGCAATGCACGAGCTTCCACAAGAGATCGGGGATTTTGGTGTTTTAATCCATGGTGGATTAACGGTAAAACGCGCACTGATGTTTAATTTTTTGATCTCCCTTACATCATTTCTTGGAGCAGCAATCAGCTTGGTTATCGGTGAATATACACACGGATTTATCAATGCATTACTGCCGATTACGGCCGGTGGATTTATCTATATTGCAGGGTCAGACCTTATCCCTGAACTACATCATCACACACATTTAAGAAAGTCCGCCGGTCAGCTTACGTTCATCGTTCTTGGTGTCATCATTATGTATGTGCTGAAAATGTTGACATAACGAAAGGCAATTGCGGATTTAATCTGATAAACAACTGTTTCAAAGTTTCGTTACGTCGATAATCTGTCGTAAATTTTTCCATGGATATTACAGAATTAAAAGAACAATTTGTTTCCACAGAATCCAAGCATCATGAGCTTCGGAGGTATCTTTGACCTTGAATCCAAGAACAAAGCATTGGAGAAGTTTCAGGCAAAAGCAGTAGCCCCCGACTTTTGGAATGACAGTGCAAAAGCCGCATCAATTTTAAAGAAAACGTCTGTTTTAGAAAAAGAAATAAAGCTGTGGGAGAACCTTGAGGTACGCCATGGCGATGTAGAAATACTGTTTGAGTTCGCCAATGAAGGCGAATCCACTCCGAATGAAGTAAACAAAGAGTTAGCCGAATACAAGAAAATCGTAGAAGATTTAGAGCTCCGATTGATGTTGGGGGGTGAACAAGACTTAGAGAATGCCATCTTAACCATCCATCCCGGAGCTGGTGGAACAGAAAGCCAAGATTGGGCTAATATGCTGTACCGAATGTATTCTCGCTGGATCGAACAAAAAGGATTCAGCTCAAAGCTCTTAGATTTTCAGCCCGGTGATGAAGCAGGCATCAAAGATGTTACATTGGAAGTTAAAGGTGATTTTGCCTACGGAATGTTAAAGGCTGAAGCGGGAGTTCATCGATTGGTACGTATTTCTCCCTTCGATGCTAACAGTCGCCGACATACATCTTTTGCATCTGTTTTTGTGTATCCGTCTGTGGATGATGAGATTCAAATTGAAATTGACCCCGGAGATTTGCGAATTGATACCTATCGCGCAAGCGGTGCAGGTGGGCAGCATGTAAATAAAACTGACTCTGCCATTCGGATTACACACCTCCCAACCGGTGTGGTTGCCCAGTGCCAAAATGAGCGATCCCAGCACAAAAATAAAGCACAGGCAATGAAAGTATTGAAGGCGCGGCTGTATCAAATAGAAGTAGAAAAAGAAAAAGAGGCCAATAAAGAGTTAGAAGATCAAAAGATGGATATCGGATGGGGGAGCCAAATCCGTTCGTATGTGTTTCATCCGTATAATATGGTGAAAGATCATCGGACAAAAGAAGAAATGGGGAATGTCCAAGCTGTGATGGATGGACGAATTGATCCGTTTATTCGCGCGTTTCTAATCCAACAAATCGGGAAATAAAAAGCTAAAAGTTGAAAGTTCATAAAATCGAAGATCCCGTGTGCTTGTGTTTACATCCCGTGTGCTCGCATCCCGTGTTTTGTACGGGGTTTTCTACGGGGTAGAAAGTTGAAAAGATTTTTTTAAACCCAGAACCTAGAACCCAGAACTATGTCAGAAGAACAACGCTCATTAAATCAAATTATTAATTTCCGTAAGGAAAAACTCCAAAAACTTCGTGAAGCCGGAGTAAATCCTTATCCATATACATTTTCCACCACGCATTATAGCGATGAAATTCACAGTAGCTATGATGAATTAGAGAAAAAAGACGTCGCAGTTGCCGGGCGAATTATGTCCCTGCGAAAAATGGGAAAAGCTGCCTTTTGTCATATCCAAGACAGCCATGGAAAAATTCAATCCTACGTACGAAGGGATGATGTCGGAGAAGACTCCTACGCCAATTTTAAGCTACTTGATATTGGAGATTACGTAGGGATAGAGGGGTACGTCTTTAAAACCAGAACGGAAGAGATTTCAGTTCATGCTTCCTCCGTAACAATTTTAGCGAAAAGTATTCGTCCGCTTCCGGTGGTGAAAGAAAAAGACGGAGAAGTTTTTGATGCATTCTTAGACAAAGAACAGAGATATCGAAATCGCCATCTGGATTTAATCGTAAATCCGGATGTTCGACGAACATTTGTAGAACGAGCAAAAATAATATCTTCACTGCGCTTATTTTTAGATGAACGTGGGTTTTTAGAGGTTGAGACTCCGGTTTTACAACCTTTATACGGTGGCGCGAATGCTCGACCATTTATCACGCATCACAATACATTAGATCAAGAACTGTACCTGCGAATTGCGGATGAATTATATTTAAAGCGTTTAATTATCGGCGGGTTTGACAAGGTGTATGAACTGGCAAAAGATTTTCGTAATGAGGGCATGGATAGAAACCACAATCCCGAGTTTACGATGCTGGAATTTTACCAAGCCTATGCTGATTATCACATGATAATGGATTTTGTCGAAGAAATGATTCGCTATGCGGCATCATCTGTTGGGTCGCTTCAAAAAACTTGGGGCGATATGGATATCGACTTATCCAAACCGTTTGAGAGAAAACCCATCTTTGAATTATTACAAGAGGCGGTTGGGCGAGATGTATCCAATGCGGATGAAAACGAACTTCGTGAAATTTGTACCGAAAATGACATTGCCATTTCTGATAAGACAAATTACGGGCAAATCCTTGATGAACTTATGAGACGATTGGTCGAACCGAAATTAATTCAACCAACCTTTGTGATGGATCATCCAAAGGCAATTTCACCTCTTGCCAAGAAGCATCGAAGTGGGAATGAAGATATTGTTGAACGATTTGAGCTGTTTATTGGCGGTGCAGAATTTGCAAACGCATTCTCTGAGTTGAACGACCCCGTTGATCAGCGTCAACGTCTGGAAGCACAAGCAACACTCCGAAAAGAAGGCGATGAAGAAGCACAGCCGGTTGATGAGAATTTTTTACAGGCTGTGGAATATGGAATGCCACCTACCGGCGGTGTCGGAGTTGGCGTAGACAGGTTGGTTATGCTTTTAACAGAAAATCGATGGATAAAAGATGTGCTTCTTTTCCCGGCGATGAAATCGGTAGAGGAATAATTTACTGTTTCCAAAAGAGTAGTTGTCGATGATGAAGATCATCAGAAAAATCTCTTTTCGCCATCTGCAATCCACGCAGAAAGGTAGCTTTTCTACATTTGCAGGATTATTGGCAATTGGCGGATTGGGAATTGGGATTGCTGCGCTTATTCTCACCTTTAGTATCCTTGAGGGATTTGAAACCACCATTTCGGAAAAAATAGCCGGGTTTGACGGGCATGCCCGTCTTCAGCATTTTATGGGACAACCCATTTCTGATGAAAACTCCGACGTTGATGCAATATTGAGTGCCATCCCTGATTTAACGGTTATTTCTTATATCCAAAAACCCGCACTACTGAGGAAAGGAAGAAAAGCCGAAGGCGTCATTGTCGAGGGTATTGACATATTGGATCAACGATTAGCCCTGTCTGAAATAATCGTTGATGGAACGCCAACTCTGAATAAGGGTTCTGTTATTTTAGGAAAACGACTAGCCGGTGAAATGGGGTTATCCACTGGAGATGACCTGGCTCTTTTTGATATGAATTCAATGGTAAATGTATCTGCAAATAAACGAGTAAAATCGTTTACTATTACTGGTTTGTTTCACTCCGGGTTGCTGGAATATGATCAATCGGTTGTTTACCTTTCTCTCTCCGATGCACAGACGTTATTTGGAATGGAGGGATTGATAACGGGGAAAATGCTCTTGTTTGCACATCAAAAAGATGTCGCAGCGGGAATACGGAATATTGATTCACAATTGGAATATCCGTGGTACATCCTGTCGTGGAAAGAAAAACATCGTGTCCTGTTTGAGTGGATTCGTGTTCAACGTTGGCCAATTTTGATTATATTTGGGATGATCGCTTTTGTAGGAATTGTAAATATTATTTCGGCAATGGCCATGATAGTCCTGGAAAAAATTCGTGAGATAGGTGTATTGAGATCAATAGGATTTACAAGAAAAATGATTCGAAAACTATTTCTCATCGAAGGAGCAATTATTGGAACCGGAGGAGCTGTTTTTGGAGCCCTTGTTTCTTTGATATTCATTTGGCTTCAAATACGTTACCAGCTCATTGGCATCCCTGAGGATGTGTATTTTATGGATCAAATCCCAATGGTAATCAATATACGTATCATACTAACCATTGGATTATTTGGTGTTTTTGTATCGGTTCTTGCTGCGCTATGGCCGTCATTTACTGCAGGGAGGATTCGTCCGGCGGATGCCCTGAGATATGAATGATGAAAGATCGAGATAAGGATTAAGATTTGGATAAGGAATCATGAAGCTCTCCACCTATATTGCTAAACGCTTCCTCCTTGGCGGAAAAGGGTCGGGCGTGAGTAAGTTTACCGGGTGGATTGCCATTATTGGTATGGCGGTTGGCAGCTTCGCATTGGTTTTATCTATGGCAGTGCTGAACGGCTTTGAACAGCGTGTTACGGAAAAAATACGCGGATTTGAAGGGGATCTTCGTTTGTCCGCAGATGAAAAAACTCTTACGGAGTGTTCCTCTAATTATTTTACGAAGAGAACAACGATTGAAACTATGCCGTTTATTGAGAGAAAAGGATTAATCCATAGAACCGGAGAACCTCCGAAGTTGGTGACATTTAAAGCAGTGGAGATAAATAGGCTGGCGGAATTTTACACGGTAAATATGGAGTCTGCCTCAGGGGATGTATCTTCAGATGCTGTGGTCATTGGGCGGTTGTTGGCAAATCGTTTGGATGTGCATATCGGTGATGCGGTGATGCTAATGAGCCCGATAGATCAACCGTCTGTGTTCGGACTCCCACGTCGAATACAGACAACCGTCGCCGGAATTTTCAGCGCAAATGTTTTGGACTACGATGACCGATTGGTATTCATCCCGTTAAAAATCGGGGAAAAATTATTTACAAGGAAACGAGGGGTCGACGGTATTGATCTCCGGTTTGATAATATATCTACGATGGAGATAACCCGTCTAGAACTGAATGCGAACTATCCGAATATAACGACAAGAAGTTGGGATAAAATTCATGAAGGGCTATTCCAGGCAATGAAAATGGAGCGTGTCGGTGCTATTGCTGTACTGAGCCTGATTATTCTTGTTGCGTCATTCAATTTGACGTCAACATTGGTCTTAATTACGGTACAGAAAATAAGACAAATTGGTATCTTGCGAACAATAGGAGCCACGTCGTCGACAATTCGGTCAATTCTAATTAAGCAAGGATTCATGATCGGCAGTATCGGAGTATCAATCGGTTTGGTTCTGAGTTTGCTCATTGTAGGAACGCAATATTATTTTAATGTTCTCCCGCTTCCGGAAGATGTATACTTTATGGATACACTTCCAATGATATTAACTCCGGTTGATGTGATTCTTGTTCCGATGATAGCCATTCTGTTAATAAGTTTGTCCTCAATATTAGCAGCAAAACGTGCGGTATTGATACTTCCAAAGGATGCAGTGCATATCGAAAAATGATTTTAGACGCAAAAAACATATCAAAATCTTTCCGTAACGGTTCTCGTGAACTTCCGGTTCTAAAGAATTTAGATCTGGAGATTGACAAGGGTGAAATTGTTACGATTATGGGACCGTCAGGCTCAGGAAAGTCCACGCTGTTAAATATTTTGGGTACGTTGGACACAGCAGATTCCGGGACGATTATCGTTCGTGGACAAAACGTGGATTCTCTGGATGATGAATCCCTGTCCAAACTGCGAAATAATCATATCGGATTTGTGTTCCAATTTCATCATTTACTCCCGGAGTTTACTGCTATCGAGAATGTGTTAATTCCCGCCCGCATTTTAGGAAATCTATCCTCTGCCGAAAAACACGCACATGAACTATTTGAATATGTTGAATTAACAGACCGCATGAATCATTATCCTTCTCAGCTGTCCGGTGGAGAGCGGTTGCGGGTTGCGGTTTTACGAGCATTAATTAATAGACCAAGTTTGATTCTGGCAGATGAACCTACCGGAAATCTCGATAAACGAAATGCAGAAAAATTATTGGTATTGTTTAATAATATTTGTCATGACTTTCAACAGACGATGGTATTGACAACACATGATGAGCATGTAGCCACTTTAGGCAACATGCAATTCGTATTGGAAAGCGGAAAACTAATTTTACAGTAGTTATGGAGTGAATTGACTACCTGCCAGCTCGCCTTTGGAGAGTCCGCCAATGTTTTTCGGCCAGATGTCAATTCTACGCCGACGTAGAAGGCGTAAGAAGGTAGAATATTTGGTGCAGAAATTTCGTATTTTTTTACGACGTCAAATGAGTTTTATGGCATTTAGAATCTGTGATGTATTTGTGTTTTAGTTTTAATATTTAGTGTATTTACGGCTCTCTCTGCCATAATAAAAGACAACTCACATCATTGTCTGCCAGATAGTCTGACAATGTTCGTTGGCATGTGTTTTGTCCTAAATTTTATAAGAAAAATATTTTAAAAAACAGGAGTTTAAAATGGGAAAAATTATTGGAATTGATTTAGGAACAACAAATTCATGTGTAGCAGTGCTTGAAGGTGGAGAACCTACCGTTATCACGAACCCGGAAGGCGGAAGGACAACACCATCCGTTGTGGGATTTACAAAGAGTGGAGATCGTCTCGTTGGTCAACCGGCAAAACGGCAGGCAGTTACAAACCCACAGAATACTGTATCCTCTATCAAACGATTTATGGGAAGAATGCGGAATGAAGTTGGAAATGAAATGAATGAAGTCCCCTATGAAGTTGGAAAAACAAAAGGGGGTGCTGTCCTGGTGAAAGTCGGAGAGAAAGAATATACTCCTCCTGAGATTAGCGCCATGGTTTTACAGAAACTGAAACAAACGGCAGAAGAGCATCTGGGTACAACCGTAACAGAAGCGGTTATTACGGTTCCCGCGTATTTTAATGATTCTCAACGTCAAGCGACGAAAGACGCAGGTAAAATTGCCGGTCTAAATGTCCGTCGTATTATTAATGAACCTACTGCCGCCTCTCTTGCATACGGCATGGATAAAAAACATGATGAAAAAATCGCCGTGTTCGATCTCGGAGGCGGAACCTTCGATATTTCGGTTTTAGAGCTTGGTGACGGCGTGTTCGAAGTAAAATCTACAAATGGCGACACCCATTTAGGTGGAGATGATTTTGATCAAAAAATTATTGACTGGATTGCTTCTGAATTCAAAAAAAGTGATGGCGTAGATTTAAAAAAGGACCCGATGGCTCTTCAACGGTTAAAAGATGCCGCCGAAGCCGCAAAAAAAGAACTCTCCAGTTCAAAACAGACAGATATCAATCTGCCTTTTATTACAGCCGATGCATCAGGGCCTAAACATTTAAACCTCTCATTGAGTCGCGCCAAATTTGAAGAATTGGCAAGTGATCTTATCGAGCGAGTGGTTAATCCCTGTAAAAAGGCGATAAAAGACGCCGGAATGTCTGCATCAGAAATTAATGAAGTTATTCTTGTCGGGGGATCCACACGGATGCCGGCCATTCAAGAAAAAGTAAAAGCCATCTTCGGTAAAGAACCAAATCGAAGCGTGAATCCGGATGAAGTTGTTGCCGTTGGTGCCGCAATTCAGGGGGGCGTTTTAGCCGGTGATGTGGATGATATTCTCCTACTGGATGTGACACCGCTTTCTTTAGGGATTGAGACACTTGGGAATGTCAGCACGAAACTTATTGAAAGAAATACGACCGTTCCGACACGAAAATCTCAGGTTTTTAGCACCGCGGCTGATAATCAGACGACCGTGGAAATCCATGTGTTGCAAGGTGAGCGTGAAATGGCCGTGGATAATAAGACGATTGGACGTTTCCATTTGGATGGAATTCCACCATCTCAGAGAGGAATTCCCCAGATTGAGGTTACATTTGATATTGATGCGAATGGTATTTTGAACGTCAGTGCAAAAGATAAAGCCACCGGAAAAGAACAAAGTATTCGCATTGAAGCTTCAACCGGGCTGTCTGACACAGAAGTTGAAAAAATGGTAAATGATGCCAAGAAACACGAATCAGAGGATAAAGAAAAACGTGAAGCTGTTGATGCACGAAATCAGGCAGAGCAACTGGTGTATCAGACGGAGAAAAATCTGAAAGAATATGAAGATAAACTGTCGGATGAAGATAAAACTCCCATTAATACAGCAGTTGAGAAGTTGAAAAAATCCTTGGAAGGCTCAAATGCCGACGATATCAAAACAGCGATGGATGAGTTGAATACCGCTTGGAACGCCGTTGCTTCGAAAATGTATGAATCTGCAAAACCTGAGGGAGAACCCCAACAGGAAGAACAGCCTCCAAAACAAGATTCTTCATCTAAAAAAGATAAAAAAGATGATGATGAAATTGAAGATGCTGACTTCGAAGTCGTTGATTAAGGAATAAATGTCAAAATAAAAAAAGCGTTCCGACGGAACGCTTTTTTTGTTTTTGGAACTCATCTCACGTAATTTCGTAGTGTTGATAACATCAATTCCAGCATGAAACGCGTTATTCAAATCCTGTTTTCCATCCTGCTCTTCCTGTGTCTCGGAGGAGTACTGCTGTTATATCCGGCAATCTGGAAAGGAGGAATTGAATCTTATCTGAACACACATGTACTAAAGGATAAAGGCTGGACGATTTCAATTGCCAAGTTGGAGGGTCATGTTTTTTCGAGTGTGTCAGGAGAGGATATTCATTTTCGCCGAGATAATGAAACAGAAATTCACCTCCAGACTTTTTTGGTTGATTTAGGACTGTTTTCTTTTTTCACCGGCACACCAATAATCGACGAATTAAGTGTAAATAAATTCTCTGTTGTTTTAAATCAAGATAAGAGCGACACCACAGACAGTATCAAACCTGCTCCAATGCCGTTGACAATCCCGTACCAAATACATCGTTTACAGTTAGACGGTAATGTGCATCTGCCATCGATTGATTCTACTCTGTCGCTGAACATCGATTTTTCCGGCTCTATATTGCAACAAGATGAAAATCTCGTCCTAATAATTTCCGGACTAAAGGCGACGGACGAAGATTCCCTAATGAATCTCGATATTGAAGAAGCGACTGTTGAAATTACTCAAAACCACATGTTGCTTTCCCCACTTAAAGGAAAAATATCTTCCATTCCGTTTGATGGTGAAGTACTTTATTCTTGGGATGCACAGAAAAAATTATTAGCAGACATTAGATTTCTGGACTATTCAGTTCCAGGACAATTGTTTGAAAAAGTACCGCTTAAACCTAAATTTTCACAATTATCCGGCAGAGTCATTATTGATACAGACTTCAAAACGGTAAAGGGAGATTTGTCTCTGAAAAATAATTTAGGTTTAGATATGGCCGGTAAGTTTTTATTTCACAATAATGAAGACCATCTTCTTCTGGATCGTCTTCAAATGAAAAGTGAACAAGCGGAATTGTCAATAACCGGATTGGTTGAACATTCCGGGAGGGTGACAAGTCGTATTCATTTATCCAATTTTGATATAGGTGAATGGCTTTTGGATCAGCGTAAGACGAATCTGAACGGAGTTTTACTGCTTGACGGTTCAGCGGTGAACGGTCAAATTACAGATATCACACTTACCATGGAAGTTCTGGAGTCTAAATTATATACCAAAGATGCAATATTCTTATCCGGTTCTGTTGCATATCACGATAGTGTATTGAGGTTTTTGGATCCACTTTATGTCGCGGTGGGTCCAAGCTCTTTAAAAATTCAGGGGTTTGCAGATTTTCGATTAGATTCTCTTGATTTACACATGGATTTACAGGATGCGGATATATTTTTAATTAATAATTTCTGGGCAGATTCTTTAGAGGAAGGTACTGCAACAGGGTCATTGGAACTTACCGGTCCATTTGACGGTTTTCATATCCGAGGAGAGATCCAATGTAAAAATATTGTGTATAAGGGTTTCTATCTCGAATCGGCGGCATTTACTCTGAATGTGAATAATGGATTTCAGGTAACCGATGGATTCACACGATTTCATTTTAAGAATGGTGCGTGGCAGGGGAAGAATGAAAAATACATTTTGGATAATGGGACAATCGATGTGGCGTTTCATCCTGAAAGAATAGAGCTTGAAAATGTACATATTATTTCCGGAGATAATTACTTACAATTATCAGGAAATTATTTAGAAGGGAAGACATGGGTAATTGATCGGGTTCAGTTAATGTATGATCATCATTTTTTAATTAATCCGAAACCAATAAAATTAAAGTATACAAAAGAAAAGATCGAAATAAAACCATTTGTTCTGCATGTAGATGACGGAATTGCAGAAGGGTATTTTTCTATGAACCATGGTATGGATGGCTTGATTAAACTGTCCAATATTGATGCGAATATATTTTCATATTTTGTTGAAGACGACCGAATGAATGTTGAAGGAAACACTTTTGGCGAAGTCTCAATAAATAAAACAGATAAAATAATTGATATTGCCGTAGATGTCTCCTTAAAAAATGGAAGTTTTGCTCACCAATCGTTTGACGATCTGATTTTATCATTTTTTATCCATGACGGTATATTGCATGTGGAAGAAATTAGTTTGACCAACCGTGGATTAACAGGGGCACAGGTCACGGGGGTTATTCCACTTAAGAAAACAAAGATGGTAATTCCATTTAATATAAAATCATCATTTCACAACTTAAACGTCGAAGTATTGACACAATTCATTCCCAATTGGTTTACTCTTGGCGGACATATCTCAGGGAATTACAATCTGAGTGGAAACGATATCCAAACGACGTTCGATTTTGATGTGAATATCGATGATGCCATGTTTGATGTATTACCATTGGGGTACGTAGAGGGGAAAGGTAATTATGATGGCAATTTTTTAAATTTTACTTCGTTTTCCTCAATTTCCGGAGAAAAACATCTAATAGGTTCTGCATCTTTGCCCATAGATTTTAATATTGGATCTGAAAAAATCGGGCGGGCAATCCTGAAAGATCCTGTGCAGGTTGATGTAGCCGGAAAAGGCGATGAATTATGGTTCCTTTCACAGTATATATCCACCATCGATTCCATAAAAGGGAACTTTGACATTGCCCTGCAGATCTATGGAACATGGGAAAATCTCATCCGTGACGGATACTTTAAACTGGAAAAGAGTAAGCTGTATACAAGTTTGCTTGAGTATCCCATTGTGAATTTGTCCGGATCCGGAACATGGGAAAATAACCAATTATTGATTTCGGATATGAAAGGACGTATGCGTGAACAACCCGGAAAAAAATGCAATTTGCACGTCACCGGGGATTTGGATATGTCGCAATTCTTTCGACCAAGATATGATATCTCTGCAAAGGGGGAGAATATATATTTCTCTGCAATTACTGAAGACTTAAGTGGGGACGTAGATATTGATGTCCACATTTCAGGTAAAGATACACTCACAGTTGCTGGTGATGTAACTGTCCTCGATGTAGAAATGTTTAAGGAATTTACCGCAACGTCTGTTGGGGAGATTTCGGATAATCGCAAAGGAATTATTATGGATTATCGCATGAAATTTCCAATTGAAGGTGAATTTACGTTATTAAATAATCAAATAGATGCAACGTTTGGCGGGGATATCGGTATCACAAAAATTGGAAATTCACCTGCAGATTTTTCCGGAGAAGTTTTTATTAAAGAAGGAAAATTTTATTATTCCAGTGATATCTTTACCATCACGGAAGGTTTTTTATCATTTGGAAAGAAGGGCTTTAATCCGTATTTGGATATTGCTGCCAATACGTCAATTGACAATGAACAAATCGACATTACGTTTAATGGTCCTTTGGATAATCCCCGCTTGATTTTAACATCAGAAAGTGGGTTTTCTCAAAGCGATATCCTTGAATTGTTAACATGGGGCAAACGATTCGAAGAGCAGGAATTTTCCTCTACAGGATTTGGTACGCAAGCGTTTGCAAAATTTGAAAGTTGGTTTGAGCAGCAGTTAGATAGAAAAATTTTACAAATTAGCGGGCTGGACAAATTAGGATTAATGGACGACATCAGTGTCAGTGGTGCAGGAAATTTAATCAACCCAAATAACGGTGAAGAATTTACGATAAAAGCCGGTTTGTCAGATAACGTATCCTTGAACTATGCTTACAAACGATCCTTTTCTTTGACGAATCCTACTCATGCGGTTGGGATGGAGTATAAAGTAAATCGCTACTTCTCGGTCATAGGGAACGTGGACCAACATGGAAAAATCCATGCAAAATATCGCCTACGATACTCTTATTAATCTCAACTCCATGGATAAAAAACATCAGCTACACCAGTGAAATATTCTCCTTCGTCGAATTTCACAGTGCCGGCAGATAAACACAGTTATTATTCTTGAGTGGACTCATATATTCATATCTCTTTCCCTTAACGTAGTTCATTATACTATCGGCACGAGCGTGTAAATTCGAGTGTTTGTGTTTGCATACAGCGTGTTTTGTGGCCATGTCGGTTTTTTATTTCGGGGTAATTCGTGTCTAATGCAGGCTAACACTTTTTACCCGTCTTATCTTTTCGTATCTTCCGCACATTCATTTGAAGAATTAATTCCCAAGAACATGACAACAAAACGATTTTTCCTCACCCTCTTATGCCCTTTTCTATTACTCGGGCAGATAAAAAAGGATTTATTTGTCAATACAATTGAAATTCAAGGAGCGAAAGCTGTATCCAAACGAGAAATATTTTCAACCTTGAGAACAAAAGAACCCAACATATTTTCAAGGAACATAAAATTTGATCGTCGGAAACTTCGCTTAGATGCGATAAGTGTTAAAAATTTATACCTTTCCAAAGGATATCTGGGTGCTGTGGTTAATGACTCTATGTCTGTGCAGAATGGAAAGGTAGATGTATTTCTTTTGATTACTGAAGGAGAACAATGTTTCGTTCGTGAAATCAGCATTGAAGGGAACACAATTCTCTCAGATAGAAAAATTTCTGATATTTTGAATTTTTACGTTGGCAAAGCTTACGACCCGGTTACAGCAAACGTGAAACTTCCTGACTTACAGGATGAATATCATCGATTTGGAAAATTAACGGCTACATTTCAAATTTCGGATGCTGTGAGTGATTCGGTGGATGTGCTTGTTCAGATTTCTGAGGGCCCGGATGTATTTATACAATCGTATTCGATGGAAGGACTGGGCGATTTAGATACGACAATTGTTGAACGAGAAATTATGTTTAAACCGGGGGATTTATATAACAAAGACGACATGGACCTTACGCAACATTATTTGTTAACGTCGGGAGTTTTTTCTTATGCCGGAATAAGCCCTGTAGCTATTCCACATTCTGACTCTCTTGTTCATCTGATTGTGGAAGTACATCAGTATAAACCCAGCGTCTTAAATTCTGAGGGCGGATTATACCCCATTGAATATTATGAGGGAGCGGAACCCCTTCCGGGATTCGGAGCTGAACTTAGCTGGAAGAATAGGAGTCTTTGGAAAACCACCACCAGTTTTTCCACAAAATTAAGTATACAAGGGATTCCAACAGACGATTATATCTATCCAAAGTTGAGTATGTTGATGGGATTTGCGAATCAGTGGCTGTTCAATCGGAGGCTTCCGACACAGTTTTGGGTGTTTTATGAATGGTTCCAAAATTACGGAAAGAAAGATGATCCTGAAATTCTTCGATATGGACTAAACTTTTCAACCATAAAAAAATATAAAGAAAATTCATATTTGGAATTCAGACTTCGATGGGAAAAATTTATTGAACCTGAAGGAATGAGAGACGATATTCAACAGCGATCTCTACAAATAACCGGACGGCTGGATGGTACGGATGATCCGCTTTTCCCAAAGAAGGGTCTCGTGTTGACCGTGGAAGGAAAAAATGTCGGAGGAATATTAGGCGGTAACAGAAGTTTTATTAAAACAGATATCGGATTGAATGGATATATGCCGTTACTTGCTAATATCGTCTTCGCCGGCAGAGTGAAGTATGGTGTGATTTTTGGATGGGATGAAGCGGATGAAGCTAAATTATACGACAAGTTCTACTTAGGCGGAAGTTCCAGTCTCCGAGGATGGGATATGCTGCGATTTCGAGTTGATGAGAACGGAGATCCGTTTGGAGATGTAAAACGTGTGATGACGAATCTTGAATTACGGTTTCCGTTGTTTTGGTTATTCGGAGGTGAAGTATTTATAGACGGCGGGCAATTGTCAGATATCAACAGCACGATTTCTACCACAAATATTGATTGGAACATTGGATGCGGATTAACGTTAATTACTCCAATACTTCCGTTCAGGGCAGATATTGCATTCCCACTGGATAAATCTCCAAAAGATATGGATTCATGGAAAATCCAACTGGGCGCTCACTACGTATTTTAATGGAGAAAACATCCTTTCCAAGATACAACAATACCTCAGTTAGTGCTTGAAACAACTAACCTCCATCAATTAAATTTCACGGCTTTTTTAATAACTAGAAACGAAAGAATACAATGAAAAAACATCTAATAATTTTACTTACAAGTGCCGTACTATTCTCCGGTTGCGGTAAATCTCCAGACCAACTGTTGGAATCAGGGTTAGAGAGCAAAAAGAATAGTGAATATCAAGCTGCGATACAAACATTTGAATCCCTTCTCACGAATCACAAATCTCATCCATTGGCTTTAACGGCAAATTATGAGATCGCCAGAATATATTTGGACAATTTAAAAGAGTATTCCAACGGATATAACACGCTCCAGAATATTGTAGAAAAATATGGAGATACTGAGATAGGAGAAAATGCGAGGAAAGACCTGGCACATTTCCCTCAATGGTTAATGAATCAAGCAGAAACCACTCGAGGTGCAAAAGATATGACGGATGCCGTAAATATTTTAGAATATTTGGTGTTAGATTTTTCTTCGGACGAGATTGCACCAAAGGCACAATATCTAATCGGAGATATTTACAACAATGATTTGCGTGATTTCGATAAAGCTATCTCTGCATACCGAGAGGTTATTACCAATTATCAAGGCTCTGTCCAAGAACCGCATGCCCAATTTATGGTCGCGTATATTTATGCAAATGTTCTGAATAACATTGAAAAAGCACAAAAAGAATATCAGGTCTTTCTTGATAAATACCCCGGCCATGAATTAATACCATCCGTAAAATTTGAGATGGATTATCTTGGAAAAGATGTAAATGAAATCCCTACACTCAAGCGAATAACTTCTTAACGCAGGATTATTTATATGACTGAATTCAGTTTAACAGAGATGAACAATCGCATTGCCAAGGATTCATTGTTCCTTAATGAATTAAGAAGTGAAATAAAAAAAGTTATTGTCGGTCAGGAAGAACTAATTAATAAGATTTTGATTAGTCTACTTTCCAATGGACATATTTTATTAGAGGGTGTTCCGGGGTTAGCAAAAACCCTTACAATTAAAACGGTTGCACAATTAATTCACACCAAATTTCAGCGTGTTCAGTTTACGCCTGATATGTTGCCTGCGGATTTATTGGGAACATTAATTTTTAATCAGAAAACAGGAAGTTTTGACACAAGAAAAGGTCCCATCTTTGCAAATGTGATTCTTGCAGACGAAATAAATCGTGCACCGTCAAAAGTACAAAGTGCGCTGCTCGAAGCGATGCAGGAAAGACAAATCACGATTGGTGAGGAAACATTTTTATTAGAACCGCCTTTTCTTGTCTTTGCAACACAAAACCCAATTGAGCAGGAGGGAACGTATCCGCTGCCCGAAGCTCAAGTCGATCGATTTATGTTTAAGTTAAAAGTGGACTATCCTTCGAAAGAGGAAGAGAAAACAATTTTAAAACGGGCGGTTTGGACGCAGTCTTATGAGGATGTAAAACCGGTAATTGAACCGGAGATCATTTTACATGCACAAAAAACAGTCCATGATATTTATGTAGATGACAAGGTTGAAGAATACGTGCTAAACTTGGTGTTTGCCACACGAACACCGAAAGAATATGGCTTGGCAGATTTAGATGGATTGATTGAGTATGGTGCATCTCCTCGTGCAAGTATTAATCTAATATTAGCCGCCAAAGCCAGAGCCTTTTTAAAAGGCCGTGGATATGTCACTCCTGAGGACGTCCGGTATATTGGTGCAGATGTATTACGTCATCGAATCATTTTAACCTACGAAGCCGAAGCCGAAGAACTTACATCAGAAGATATCATCACGCGCTTGTTTGACACGGTTGAAATTCCCTGATTGCTACAAATAGCCAACTGCGATTTCACGAGATCTTTCGAAGGCAGTTGTACGCGCAAAAACCCAATCGCCAATAACCTTTCACCTCTCACTAATTAATCATGATTCCAAAAGAGATATTAAAAAAAGTCCGGAGGATTGAAATCCGCACTCGTGGATTGGTGAACGATGTATTCGGTGGGGAATATCATTCTGTATTTAAAGGACGCGGAATGACATTTTCTGAAGTGCGGGAATATCAACCCGGAGATGATATCCGTCTTATCGACTGGAATGTCACTGCAAGAACCGGAAATCCATTCGTAAAAATATTCGAAGAGGAAAGAGAACTCACGGTATTTCTTGTCATCGATGTCAGTCGATCCGGACATTTTGGGTCCATCGAAAAATTTAAAACAGAAATCGGCGTGGAAATTGCCTCTGTCCTTGGGTTCTCAGCCATAAAAAATAATGACAAAGTCGGCGTTATTCTGTTCAGCGATGATGTGGAAAAATATATCGCCCCGAAAAAAGGGAAGTCTCATGTGCTGCGTGTGGTGAGAGAGTTGCTTTATCATAAACCACAAGGACGAAAAACCTCCATCCGGAATGCGCTGGATTTTTTGCTGAAAGTTGCTAAACGTCGAAGTGTTGTTTTTTTAATCTCTGATTTTTTGGACGAAGATTATTGGAAGTTGCTGCGCATGGCAAACCGGAAACATGACTTAATCGGGATTCAGCTCTATGATCCGGCGGAAAAAACTATCCCGGACATTGGGTTGATAAAAGTACATGATCCTGAAACTGAGGAAGAATTTTGGATTGATACACAATCACACGAAGACCGAAAAGCATATGAAAAACACATGGAAATCCAGGCATCAGCGTTTAAAAAAGAATGTGACAAAATTCGGTTTGATTTAATCCCTGTTTCTACAAAAGAAGATTATGTAGAGCCGCTGATGAAGTATTTCCGCACAAGAGAAAAACGTTATTAGCCAAATTATGGCTCATCACAATAATACGTGCCCAAATGTTAAAAGTTGTTAAAGCCCGTCATTATTATGCACTCTTTATCCCAACGCTAACCCAATGAAATATGCTTCGCATTTCACGGGCCGGGAAGCATTGGGTAAGTGGGTTGATAATATCCAATCTCTCGCTAAAATCGAATCATCCTTTTGTGGCGAATTATCCAGGTTAGTGAACTTAAATGATTAATCAGATAAAGAGTAGCAAAATTCTGTTTGATATTTATCAATGGGTTTCATGGTTGTTGATTCTTTTTTTGTCAATAAGCAATAACAGCTGTAAAAACGAGCCAACACAAACAAGCTCAGTCGCGGTAATCGCAGCGCTGGATACAACAGAAGCAACCATTGGCGATGTGGTTACCTTATCCGTCCTTGTTGAAAACCCGGGGGAGTATATCATACAGTTCCCGGCCATGTCAGATTCCTCAGGACTGGAGGTCCGTGGCAGAAATGAAACAACCAATGATATTGGGGTTGGCATAGAATTTCAACTCGTCCCATGGGATACCGGGAGGTTTGTCATTCCTCTGTATTCAGTTAATGTGCTGGATGCAGACAGCGCTTTGAGTTTTGTGATGAAGACTTCATCATTGACGCTTACCGTGAATTCGGTGCTGAGTGGTGATGCCAACACAGAACTCCGCCCGATAAAAGAGCCCGTGCCGGTGTCGCGCCCGATTCCCTGGCGAACTATTTTACTCATAATACTTTTTGTGATATTACTGACCGGAGTCATCATGATTTGGCGACAGCGCATACCAATTACCGTCATCCCGCCGCAAATTTATGACTCCTCTATTCCGCCGGATGTCTTTGCCATGGAACAATTAACGGCTTTAGACGTGGCGATGGACAGCAAAGAACTTTATGTCCGGTTATCGTTTATTCTGCGGGAATATGTAGAAAATAGTTTGTTCATTAAAACGTTGGAAATGACCACACCGGAAATCAAACAGAGCAACGAATGGCTACACCTGCCGGCTGCACTGTTTTCTGCATGGATTCACCTCCTCACCCGGGCGGACTTAATCAAATATGCAAAAGAAGATGTTTTGCCGAATCAGAAAGCTGAGGATTTAGACTGGAGCATAACGTTCGTAGAAAAAACCCGAGAGATGTGGTAACGATAAACTCACCGGTTGGGGGTTAGGTGTGTCGTTAATGTATCAGTAATCCACCTATTTAGACTTTTACCGGATTGGACTGCTTTTAGATAAATTTTATGATGAAGTGCCGGTTCTAAACGGACGACAAATTTACCAGAAAATGGTTTATCTGGTTCTTCTTTGTGTTCCTTGCAGAAATCAAGGTAGTCATCAACTGAATCTTTAAAAGCAATTTCAATTTCATCCACAGATCGTCCTTGAAATGTAATTACATCTTTTGTATCAAGAACTTCACCATGAAATATTTTTGCTTCGTCATCAAATGAGACTTGACCACTATATCCTTTGTATGTCATCATTTTTTCACTCCTGTTTCTTTTAAATATCGACGCATAGATTTTAATGCGCCTTTATCCGTTTCTTTTTGGGGATGCGGACGATGGAATACCGCTCTGACTTTATTAAGATAAATTCTCACTCGTGAACCACGACCTTCCGATATTACAGCCCCCAATGCAATGAGCATTTTTTCGATATCATTCCATTTTACATTAGATCTAACGGGGGAGTCGAAAATA
>JACNKV010000024.1 GCA_014381855.1 Fidelibacterota bacterium
TATCCGATGATTGAGCACCGTTCACAAATATCGCACCACCTTTTATGGTCTTTTTGAATGCCCCTGCATTAGCAATAGGTTTTTTATTTTCATTTACTGTTATGACAATCTTCGCGGGAGAATCATGACGAACATGCGGAGATTCAGAATCATATTCGCCGTCATTTACGACAAGCAGAAATGTATAAAAAGATATCTGTTCTCTGTCCGGCGCAATAAATGTAGGTTGTGAATCGGAATCATCTGAAAGAACCACTTCTACGCCATCAGGACCGGCAAAGTATGACCAACTAAATATTAAATCATCATTATTCGGGTCACTTGAACCTGTTCCATCCAGTTGAACAATTGTACCTTGCTCAACAATCTGGTTTTCTCCGGCATCTACAATAGGTGGTTTATTTTTCAAAACAGTTACTATCACCGTATCAGGTTCTGAATCGAGGGTACCGTCATTAACGACCAGAACACATGGATAGGATACATCCTCATCTGCATCGGGAGCGGTAAACTCTGTTACCTGCTTATAACGGTTCGTCAGTGCAATTTCAGGTGGAGTTGTCCATGTATACAAAATTTCAGCCGGTATAGAGAAATCATCTGAGGACATTCCTACCAACATCACCTCTGTTCCCTGATCTACAACTTGATCTGTTCCTGCAGTGGCTATAGGAGCTGTATTTACATGGGATGTTATGATAACTGTGTCAGGCTCAGAGTCTAATTGCCCGTCATTAACGATTAAAGTAAATGAATAAGCTGTCACTTCTCCTGTTACCGGTGTTTCAAAGGTTGGATTAGAAATTGAAGAATCGGACAATGATATCCCTTCCGATGCATACCATAAAAATGATAGAGTATCACCATTGATATCTGTAGAATTTAAGCCGTTGAGTGTTACAGTACTTCCTTCTGCTACACTCATATCATCCCCGGCGTGTGCAACCGGAGCTTGATTTCCAATGACGGTAATCTCAACTGTATCCGGTGCTGATAAGTATTCACCATCGTTAACAGTCAATACACATAAGAATGATAATGTATCATTAACGACAGGTGCAATAAAAGAAGGCTCTGCTTTGGTAGAGTCATCCAGAACAATCTCCGAAGGTGTCACCCATAGATACGTTAAATCTCCATAAAGCTCACTTACATCTGTTGAATCATATCCGGACCCACTCAGGTTTGTGCTCACAGCTTGATTAATTTCAAAATCATCTCCCGCATCTGCATTGGGTCGTGTATTCGGTACTACCGTGATTAACACTGTATCAGGCTCTGAGGATACTGAACCATCGTATACTGACAGGGATATTGCATAGGTCGTACTGTCTCCGGTCGCGGGAGCAGTGAATGTTGGAAAAAGTGGAATAGTATCTGTTAAAACAATAGGGGCTGGTGCTGCCCAGTTGTATGTGAGGTCATCATTATTCAGATCGTAAGAACCCGAACCGTTCAATTCTACTACCGTGTTTTCAACAACAACCTGATCTACACCAGCATTGGCTACTGCTGTATCATTGTTGACAACGGTTAAAATGACCGTATCCGGCTCTGAATAAAACATTCCGTCATACACAGTTAATGAAAATTCCAATTCAATGGGGTCGGATTCTATGAATTCCGGCGTGGTAAACGCGGGATTAACAACATTATTGTTTGAGAGCTGTATCTCAGCTGGGGATGTCCATTCATATGTTAGAGAATCTCCGCTTGTGCTGTAGGAATCGGAGCCATCCAATGTACTTAAACGATTCTCGATAACGTCTCTGTCTATTCCCGCATCGGCGACAGGCAGATATCCTATCACAGTAATTGTAACAGTATCGGGTTCTGAATTGTATTCTCCATCGTTCACGACAAGTACAAAATGGATATCAGTCGTATCTGACACATCGGGTGCTAAAAATTCTGCGTTTGCTATAGTAATATCAGATAATTCTATGTTTTCTAAAGATGACCAATGGTAAGTAATTTCTCCATATAATTCGGTAACATCCGTCTGATCATATGCAGATCCTTGGAGTGCATATATTATCCCTTGGTTAGCCAGTAAAGTATCCCCGGCATCAGCCACAGGCGGAGCATTAGGAAGTACAGTTAAAGACACCGTATCCGGTATAGAATTGACAACCCCATCACTTACAAATAAAATAATTTGATAATTTGTTATTATTCCGGTGATCGGAGCAATAAAATATGGATTTTCTGCTGTCGAATCAGACAACTCAATACTAGCTGGAGATATCCACTGATAATAGTGGTTGTCACTCTCAGAACTGGATGAGCCACTACCGTCTAATTGTACTTGAGTCCGTTCTACTGTCGTGTCTAATTCACCGACTACTGCCAAAGGAAGAATCGGTAGAACTGTGACCTCCAGTGAATCGGTGGAATCATTAAATTCATCCCTAACGGTTAACAAAAAGGTTAAGTAGATTGTATCTGATACGGACGGTGCGGTAAATGTCGGTTGAACTGCAGCTGTATCTGATAGAGTTATCAGTTCAGGAGAAGTCCAATGGTAAAATATTTGTTCTCCTCCTTCATCTATTGAACCGGTTCCGTCAAGCTCCACATTTTCGCGTTCATAAACAGCTTGGTCTTCACCTGCGTTAGCAATTGGGAGAAAATCATTACCCACTTCAATATTCACTGTATCCGGTTGTTCGGAATAGAAGCTCCCATCATAGACCATTAGACTAAATTGATAGATTGTTGATTCATCAACGTCTGGAGCAACGAATGTTGGGTTAACAAGACTGCTGTCGGACAATTCAATCCCTTCGGGTGCAGTCCATGTGTATGTGAGCGGGTCTCCGCTAACACTAATGGACGCCGATCCATCCAGAGCCACCAGTCGCTTCTCGGTAACTATCTGATCCTCTCCTGCATCGGCAATTGGCGGTAAACTTTCAAAGACAGAAATGTAGTTCTCTTTCGTTTCCGTCATTGATAAAGTATATTCATCCGTCACCATTAAACTAACTGTAAAATCACCGGATTCTTCATAGACGTATAACGGGTTTTGTTCGGTGCTTGAACCTCCGTCACCAAAATCCCAGTCCCAAGATAATAACTCTCCATCTCCTTGAACAGAGATATCTGTAAACTGAACAGTTAACGGCATGTCACCCTCTGTCACGTCTGATGTAAAATCAACGTTGGGGGGATAAGGCTGATTTACCGTAACCACAGCCGTCGTAGAGTCACTAAATCCATAGCTATTCTCAGCAATTAATTTTACGGTCCATTCTCCGATATTTGTAAAAATATGAGTTGGGTTTTGCTCAATGCTTGAACCTCCGTCACCAAAGTCCCAATTCCATAAGCTAATCGTACCCATGCCCGGTTCAGACTGATCTGTAAAATTTACACTCAACGGAGCAAAACCCTCCAACGGATCTAAAATAAAATCCGCCGTAGGATTTTGTGAAGCATTTTTTGGATACACCTTTAATTGTAACAGATTGAAGGCTGGGTTTGTTAATTCCAATTCCGTTTCTTCCAACATATTTACATTTATCATCACACCACCGAAGGCATCCTGAAGTTTTACGCTATCCATTAACGCGGCCCAACCAGTATTATCCCACGTGATATTAATAACGTTATTTTCTCCGTATTGAAGTTGAACACCAAAGACATGCTCGGACAAGTCTCCATTTCCATAAAGTATTTGAATGAAATATCTATCATCGTCCCATCCAATGGCTGCATCAAATGCGGGCGGTGGAGGTGCAGGGGGGGCATATTGGTCTATCCCTTCATCGTAACCATCCGTTGCTTCAGGTGAAAAGCCCATAACCAATTCATACTCTCCTTCACTTGGTAAATCCGTACCCGTTAGGATTGAGAATGAAAAATCTTGCGCCAATGAAAAGGATAAAAGCATCAGCAAAACACCTACACCAAGAATTAATTTCCGTAACATACTTTTTTCAATCATTTTTTTTCCTTATGAAAAATATTTTTCTTTGGATTAAAATTCCAGACTAAGTCCTAATTGGTGTGTGAGCTTCAATACGCCCAAGTCT
>JACNKV010000075.1:0-57541 GCA_014381855.1 Fidelibacterota bacterium
TGGATTTTAATTTACAGTATTGTATCTAATATTTCCTGAGCTTCACGACGAACGAGGTACGCAGGATCTCGTTCATCTTCTTCATTTATACCCAAAATATTTTCTGCGTATGTTCGAATTTCATTTTCTTGTACATCTATGCTAAATCCATAACGAACAAATTTGCCTAAACCTCTTATCGCTTTTGCACGAATAACATCATTGGAGTGAGAACATTTACTCATGAGCGTTGACGCTATTTTTTCCTTCATGTTTTCATCCAGAGAATTCTGATCCATACTTTCGCAAATTTTTCCAAGAGCGCGGACAGCCGTATCTTCTGTTTCTTTTTTCGGGCTTTCTATTGCCTTCAAAATAGTTGGGAGTGCTTTTTGTATCTCGGGTGATTTTATTTTTCCAAAAGCATAAAGCGCAAATGCCGTATCAATGGAATCATGCTTTTGATCGAAGACCTTCAATAATGGTTCGATCGCATCCTCGCCCATCAATCCGCATGTTTGTGCAAACAGCAGTTCTGCTTTTATATCTGTGTCGTGAATTTTTTCTATAATCAAAGGGATTACAACATTGCCCAGCCTTGCGGTTGTTTTCTGAGCAAACCCTACCTCTGCAATCAGTTCCGGGCGATCAAATGTATCTACATAGAACAGAGATGTTAGCGCATCAAACACAATTGGGATATCCTCGGGGTCTACGCCGGTTTGAATTTGAGAGTCTATTTCTTTAATTCCCTCTAAAATTACTTTGGGGTTTGCCGATGATAATTTTTTAAACGTCTTGTCCATGTTATCCTCCATCTATTTTAAGAACAGCTTGTGTGTTGTTTGTTTATCTGCAATATTAACTATCGTCGCTAACATTGCTTTTCCATTGTCTAATTTTTTCTTGTTTGAGTTAAAGCAACGAAAGATTGGCTCCCCAATCTCTACCGAATCACCAATTTTTTTCAAGAATCTAATTCCGCTACTTGGGTCAACTGTGTCCGATGTTTTTTTCCTGCCACATCCTAATTCGACCGTGGCAAGTCCTATTTGGTAGGTATCCATCGATTGGATGATTCCGGTTTTTTCTGCAAGAACATCCACAAAATATTTCGGAGCATGACATCGATCATTGGAGAAACAGTGCGTACTACCGCCTTGGGCTTTTACCATTTCCATAAATTTTTCATAGGCTTTCCCTGACGTGATTAAATGTTTTTGCAAGTCGATAGCTTCATCTTTTGTTTTGGCGATCCCGGATTGGATGAGGAGTTTCGCCCCTAATTCATAGGTGACTGCCATCGTATCAGCGGGTCCTCGTCCCTGCAGCCCGTCAACAGATTCCTGGATTTCGCACCACAGCCCGGCAACGTTACCAAGCGGTTGCGCCATACTGGTATACACGACATCGGTTTCCACACCAAAACTTTCTCCAATACGTGTTAGTTGCTCACCAAGTTTTTTTGCATCGGTAAGCGTTTTCATGAACGCTCCATTACCGACTTTTACATCCAAAACTAACCCGCGAATTCCCTCCGCAATTTTTTTACTCATGATCGAGCCGCAGATGAGTGGAATGGACTCTACCGTCCCTGTAACATCGCGCAAGGCATACATCTTACGATCTGCAGGACAAATATCTTCCGTCTGCCCAATCATGGCAATACCAACAGTTTTGGTAAGGTCTTCAAATTCATCCAAAGATACATCCACGCGAAATCCCGGGATAGTTTCTAACTTATCCAGCGTCCCACCTGTATGTCCAAGGCTTCGCCCGCTGATCATCGGAATCGCCAAGCCGGCAGACGCCAGCAGAGGACCTAAAATGATGGAGACTTTATCACCGACGCCACCAGTGCTGTGCTTATCTGCCGGATATGAATCCAAAGAAGAAAAATCCATTCGCTTACCGGAATTCAGCATCGTATCGACAAGTGAAGAAATTTCATCATCCTTCATCCCTTGAAAATATATTGCCATTAATAATGCAGACATCTGGCTATCGAGGATGGTACCGTCCAAATATGATTGAATAAATTGTCTGAGTTCCTTTTTAGATAAAGACTGTCCGTTTCGTTTCTGTTGTATAATTTCTGCTGGTATCATCGTTTCTATGTGGTTTTAGGATTTAAGAATCAGAATAATAAGTGAAAAATTAAGCAACTTGCCCATAGCCTTAAAAGAAAATTTGTAAGTTAATTTATCTCCCTACGCATCTTATCTCATTAATTCATCAGCCGTTCCAGTAAAATCTATACATTCTTTGCAGAATAGTTTCACATTTCACAGGGTAAACTCCGGCTTGACGTGGAAGTGAATCATTTTCAACCCCGTACAAAACACGGGATCTCAGCTACGCTTCGACTTTCACAATAATTCGTCTCCAGCTCATTATTGTACTCCAAAATCCTATCTTATAAAATGGGAATCCAACCGTAACGGAGGCGTTACCAACACTCCAGACTATAAGTGAAAGCTCGATAGAAAATACACTTATCCTCCGGCCCAAAGGCTGAAGTTAATCATCTTTTTCATTAACCATTAGCTTCCCACCGGTAGGTAGGCTAATCTTAATCCTCATCCAAATAACCGATTTGATACTCTTGAAATCCGTTTTACATTTTAGGCATACTTTTAATAACAAAAAGGACGAAATCTCATTGAATACATGTGAATGCCAATTAAATAAACTCCCCGCACATACAAGCGACTTAACACTTTTTCAGTCTCTGCCCACAACACATATGCTTCGGACATTGATTCTGGAACATGCAAGGATTTTTGCATTTCTTAGTGAATTAAGTTCCGTTGAACAGCAACTGGAATCCATGGATTCACTGGACGACAACCCGGATATTGCAGTACAGATGCGATATCTTGTCGACCACTTACTCCGCTCAGAACGTCACCACATTCGGGAAGAAAATGTCTTGATTCGACGCTTGGATAAAATGAAGGTGTATGCCCCGGGAAATGACATTCGGAAACAACATGATGTCCTTCGCGTTAAAAAACGTGAATTGGAAAACCTTGTTTATCGTATTCACACAATGTATTTTACAGATTTTAAAAAAGAAGTCAAGCAGGCGATTTCACACGCGGTATCCGGATTGCAAGAGCATATCAAGCTCGAGGATTCTGTTTTATTTCCGACAGCACTGAAACATATCCCTGAAGACGAATGGGCACAGATGAAAAAAGAATGCGACACCATCGGATACTGTTGCTTTACACCAAATTCTAAGACGGAGCTTATTGAAATTTAGGTTGCTATGCTTTTTATTTTGTATTGATTGTTTTTTCAGCTTTTTTTAAATCATCTGATGTATTAATATTTAAAAATTCCGGCTCTGTTTTTGGCTGCATATTGATATATGCTGTCTTTATACCTTCGAGGATATGGCTAAGACGATAATGATTTTGATTCAATGATTCACGGAAATGTGGCATTACAGTTGAGCGATAAAACGAACAAATAGGTTGTGGTATTTTTCGGATTATCGGGATAACAGCACCTATATTTGAACTTCTATTAATTGCCATGGATTGTATGGTCTCTATCCTAATTAGAGGAATATCACATGAAATTACAAATGACCACTCAGTATCACTATGGTTTAAAGCGGTAATAATACCGTTTAACGCACATTGAATCGGAAATTTATCTTCAATAAAAGGAAATGGATGCGATGATGAGTCCTTCCCTACAATAAATGTATTCTTAGCGACAGTTGATATTTTATCGTAGAGAATTTCCGTAAGCGTTCGGTTATTTAACTTAGCGATACTCTTATCAGAAAAAAATCTCCGGCTCTGTCCTCCCATGAGAATATATGCATTGTAGGGTGTGTGATTTATCCTGGATATATCCATCATTGCTTACGATATTGTATATTTCTTGATATAATGATTCAAAGATGTCCTTGGAATCCCAAGCAATTTTGCTGCTTTACTTCTATTATTTTCAGTTATATCCAACGCCTGTTCGATGAGTAACCTACGTGACAAGTGGAGCAAATTGATATCTGGTTCCGGGTTGAGACTAATATTAAACAACCCTGTATTAGACAGCTCATTTTGGCTACGGATAATTTGCTGGTCATAATATTCATCTGGAGACAAAATATCAGACTTAACTAATAGCATTTTTCTTTCGATATAGTTTTTCAATTCCCGGATATTTCCTGGCCAAAGAGAGGAAGTTAAAAACAACTCTGAGTCTTCGTTCAAACCTTTTACGTGTTTGTTGAATACCTGATTATATTCTTCTATGAATATTTTAGCTAAAGGAAGAATATCTTTATTTCGATCTCTTAAAGGCGGAATCTTTATTTCAGCTACATTTAATCGATAATATAAATCTGTACGGAATTGTTTTGAATCTAACGCTTTATTAAGATTTTTATTTGTTGCAGTAATAATTCGTACATCAACTTTTGTTGGGCGTGTGCCTCCGACTTTATAAAACTCATTGTGCTCAAGTACGTGGAGTAATTTACTTTGCATCTCCAAACTCATTTCACCTATTTCATCTAAGAATAGGGTTCCGCCATGAGCCTGTTCAATTAAACCGCGCTTCCCTTTTCGCTTAGCATTAGTGAAAGCACCTTCTTCGTAACCAAATAATTCACTTTCCAGAAGCTCGGATGGAATAGCTGCACAATTAATAGTGATAATCGGATTATGGAATCGATTGCTTTTTTTGTGAATATATTTTGCCAGCAGGCTTTTACCTGTTCCCGTTTCTCCGGTTAATAAAACAGTAGTGTCCGTTCTAGCAAAATCTTTATACAATTGAACGACTTGATGCATCTTTTTCGAGAAATATATCAAGTCAGGGAGGTTTGCTTCTTTTTGGCATTGAGACCGTAATTCATTCACCTCTTTCTTTAACTTCATCGTGTCTAAAGCTCTTTGAACTGTATAAATGATATAATCGCTGTCTTCACCCTTTTGTAGAAAATCGAAGGCACCATATTTCATTGCAGATACAGCAATATCTACCGTTGCATAAGCGGTTAACATCACAATCAGCATTCCTGGATATTTCTTATGAACTTCTTTCAACACCGTTAATCCATCTGTATCCCCAAGATTATAATCTAATAAAACAAGATCAATTGGTTCTTTCTTTAATATGTCTCTTGCACTTGTCAAATCGCTAACGGTTATAATATTCAAATTGTCATTTACCAAGATGCGCTTCAATGAATTACAAACGAGGATTTCATCATCAAAAATTAAAATGTTAAACTTCATTTTTCTATTCCTTTAGCCATTGGCAATCTAATGGTAAATGTGGTTCCGTAATCTGTTTCACTGTTGATTGAATACCGTGCATTATGCTCTTCCAGTATCTTCTGCACTATGGAAAGACCAAGACCGGTTCCGTCCGAAAACGTAGAATAAAACGGATTAAATATTCTATCTATTTCTTCCTTTGCAATACCACAGCCAGTGTCTTCTATTATCAAATGTACTTTCTTCGCATGATTGGCAGTCTTAATTGTTACTGTCCCTTTTGAGCCAATTGCCTGTTTGGCATTCAGGATCAGATTGACACAAACTTGTTCCAACTGATGTGAATCAGCCATAACTGTTTCCAAATTATTATCCAATTGTTTCACAATTTTAATTGAAGATTTTTCTAATTGTTTTTTGATGAGTGTTAAACTTTTTTCAATGATTTGATTAACAGATATTTCTTTCAATTCAGGTGTATGAGGCTTCGAATAATCCAAAATTGTGGATACAATTCGATGGATTCTGTTTATGCTGTCTTTCAGGTCAGGATAAATATCATTGAAATAATCATTCTCGTCCAAATGACGATGTAAAAATCCAATATTATTATTGAGTGCGAACAAAGGATTTCGTATTTCGTGAGCAATCCCAGAAGATAATTGACCCAATGCAAACATCTTTTCGGTTTGAATAGCATACTTTTCCACTTGTTTTCGTTTACTCAAGTCCCGAACGTAGACAAACGAAAGGTCGCTTCTCACTCCCAGATTAAAGCCTTTAATACTATACACTTCAACTGGGATTCTCATATTATTTTGACTGAATAAAACCGTTTCATAATGTTCATTGCTTCCTGAAACATCAATGCTTTCTGAAGGCAGTGATTGTTTTTCTTTTTTATCTATCAGTTCAAAGAAATTTATCTGTTTCAGATTTGTGTTTGAATATTGAGTCAAAGCTGTCATTTTGCTGTTAGATTCAATTATTTTACCATGAGAGTCGATTACTGCAATCGATTCAAGTGAATTTTCAATCAAACTGCGATATTTGCTTTCAGAATTTTTTAATCTCTCAGTATCTCTCTCTATTTTCTCTGACATGGATTGGAATGCTTTCGCCAAGTGACCGATTTCATCTTTTGATTTAATATTCAATTTAATATTATAATTTCCATCTTCTATCTTCTGAGCAGAATCTTCGATAATTCTTAATGGTTTGATAATACTTTTTTGAATTGAAATAAATATTAGTATAACAAGTATTGTAACTGAAAATATTGCAAGCATAACAAAGATGATTATATTGCCTCGTTGTGCTTTTAATATAGATTCGATATTCATGATTACGCTGATTCCTCCGCGTAAATCACCTAATTTATATCCTTGCTCTGCATGGCAGTTTAAACAACTCTCTTCAGTGTATAGAGGAGCAAAGTATCTGAAATATTTTTCCCCTTCTTTATTCTCAACTCTATAATATTCTTTTGCCTTCTCTCTCTTCGTAGAATCTTCAAAAAACAATAAGGCGGCAGATTCAAAAACATCCGGTTTGTTTTGTGTATTAATGTAATTTTCACTTGCCAAGTGATACGAAAAATCACCACCCATGGATTGGCTTAATTCACTTAACTCCCGTGTCACCATCGCAGGATTCCGTAATAGTAGAGTGTCCCCGTCGTTGGTTATTAATTCCGGATGTTGTAAAAATAAATTTGGTTTCATTCCCGGCATTTTACGAACTAATACTCCATCGTGATCTGCCAGCCAATGACGTGTAATTACAACATTCTTATAAATTGAACGAGCCTTTGTAAGGATTTGTTCATCAATTTGAGATTCTATCCGAGTAATAAATATTACAAAAAGAGTTGTAATAATTAACGTTACTATTAAACCGGTAATTAAGACTACTTTTACACCCAATCGCACAATCGTTCCTTTTCTCTCATTGATTTTGTTTTATTTTAAACCTTTACCAGCGAGTCAGTTTACATTTTATTAGGTATATAATACTACATAAATCTGACCGTATATGGTCAGTCCGCCAACTCACGGTCAGCTTACTATTAACCGCACTTATCGGCAATAACCCCTAACTGTAATTATAACGACACGTAAAAAGAACATTATATATTGGCACAGTATTTGCTCATATATACTCGTTGTACGTACAACACAAATAAACAGAAACTAAGGAGTTAAATAATAATGAAGAAAACAATCATATCACTTCTGGCTTTTATCGTTCTGATCGGATCATTATCTGCAACAGAATTCAAAGTCGGTGGTGTGTATACAGCTTGGGCACAAAACCAACAAGCTTTCAATCTTGATGCAGATAATTACAACATGAATTATGTTGTTCAGATGCTCCGGTTTAAAGTACAAGGAATTGCAAGCGAAAATGTGAAGTTTGTAACCCGTTTTGATATGGCACAAGGTTGGTGGGGTGTTGACAATATGCTCCGCGGAGTCGAACGATGGGAAAAGACAGGCGCGAGTAGTCTGTTTGACTTTAAAGACTCTAACTATTTGATGCATGTTGATCAAGCTTACGTAGATTTTAACATGGATGTTTATCATAAAATCAATGTGAAAATCGGTCGTCAGTGGTTTGGTTTAGGAAACAAATTAATGGTAGACAACAACTACGATGGTATTCAGTTAAATGCCAAAGGACTAACTCTTGGTTGGGCAAAAGTATCTGAAGGCGCTGACAATACGACTGATGAAGGATTGCACAATGGTGATTCAGATCTATACTTAGCTAACTACAAAAAAGCTATTGGTAGTTTATCATTGAATGCTTTTGGGTTTTTGTACAAAGAAAACATCACAGATGAAGATCTTACTGCATATATTTTAGATGATCTTCAATTCTTTAGAAATCGTGACGCTGCAACCGTTACTGAGTTAACTGCTTTCGGATTGTCCGGTACATATAAAGCTGGTGCTTTAACAGCTGATTTTGAATTTGATTATCTGACAGGTAAAGATGGTATCAATGACTTAGACCTCAGTGGTTATAATGCGTACACCAAGCTTGGGTACAAAATGAGTGATAAAATCAAACTTGGCGGTATCTTTGGAATGGGTTCCGGAGATGATGCATCTGAAGTTGGTTATACAAATGTAAATAAACTTCGCACATCCGGTTTCTTCTATATGACTGAAATTTGGGAAGACTCCATTATGCCGGATGAAGAAGGTATTACTCCACAAGGTCTCGGTGCACCTAACGTAAGAGCCTATCGCGAGCTCGAAAACACAACCATCCTTCAAGGAAATGTTGATTTTAAAGTTTGTGATAAAACTTCAATCTTTTTATCAGGTAGTTATATCTTAGCATCAAATGAGATTAAAGAAGCTGATGGTGAAGGTAACTACTTTGCAGGTGAAACTGGCTCTACTGATCTTGGGACAGAAGTTGACTTTAGGATTAAACACGTGATTCAAAAAGGTTTATTCCTGATGCTTCGCGGTGGATACTTCATTCCTGGTGATGCAGCCGGTTATTTGATTAATGGTCATGCTAATGACATGGATCCGGCTTATGAACTTAAAGGAATGGTTGTCTATAAGTTCTAATTGGTTTTGAAAAATCGCAAGGGTGGCAATCGTCACCCTTGCTTATTTCAAAAAGGAAGATAATATGAAAAACAAAAAATATGTGGTGGTAATAAGTTGTGCTGTCTTGGGGATGATTATAGGCTTATGGTCATGTTGTAATCCACCTGCACTTCAGGTGCAATCCACCGAAATTCACGAAGATGTTGACTTCAGCCTTGGTTGTACAGAATGCCATGAAGAAGAGACACCTGACATTTTTGAAGATTGGGCAATCAGTGGTCACGGAGCAATGAATTATGGCTGTTATATTTGCCATGGAGATGGAACTATAGAATTTTATCCTGAGCCTTCAATTGATGGATGTACATCCTGTCACGAATCTGCTGCTGGACATTTAATGAGAGTAGAGAATGATGGTTGTTTCGAATGTCATGACGGTCACTCTCTTGAACCATATTAAGGAGAATAATAATGAATAAAAAACAAACACGTAGAGAATTTATTAAAGTTACCGCAGCTGCTTCAACAGCAGCAGGAATTGGCGTTACGCTATTTCCCGGAATGACTTTTGCTGATCAAAAAAGCGGCACCAACTGGCATAAATCAGTTTGCAGGTATTGCGGAGTCGGTTGTGGTGTTATGATTGGTGAAAAAGGTGGCAAAATCGTTAAAGTAAAAGGCGACGCTCAAAACACGATTAACAAAGGTCATCTTTGTGTGAAAGCATTTTATCTGCCAAAAGCAGTCAATGCTAAAACAAGGTTGCACCATCCTATGATTCGGAAAAACGGTAAATTGGTCAAAGCTTCTTGGGATGAAGCAATGAAACTGGTCGCAACCAAATTTAACGATATCCGAAAAAATCATGGCGGCAATGCATTGGCATTTTATGGTTCCGGGCAAGCTGAGACAGAAGAAACCTATATGGCAAACAAATTGTTCAAGGGCTGTATCGGTACCAACAATGTCGAAGGAAACCCAAGACTTTGTATGGCAAGTGCTGTGGGTGGATATTTGACTAGTTTAGGGGCTGATGAACCCGCCGGAACGTATGAAGACATCGAAAAAACAGAATTGTTTTTTCTTGCCGGTTCAAATACTGCTGAGGCACATCCCATTGTGTTTGAGCGAATCATGCGGCATAAAGCGATGAATCCGAATGTTAAAATAATCATTTTGGATCCACGTAAAACACCGACAGATCAAGTTGCTGATTTGCACCTCTTTCCTAAACCGGGATATGACTTAGCCGTTTTTAATGCAATGGCACATATCTTGATAAAAGAAGGATTTGCAGATGATGCCTTTATCAAGAATCATTTGTTCTTTAAGGATAATAAGAAAAACAAACATTCCTTTGAAGAATACAAAAAGTTCTTAGAGGACTATACTCCGGAGATAGCAGAAGAAATCAGTGGCGTTCCTGCAAAGGATATTGTCAAAGCAGCCCGGATGTTCGGTAAAGCCAAAACGGCTATGAGTATGTGGACAATGGGTTTAAATCAGCGTAAACGCGGAGTATGGGCAAACAATCTGGTTCATAACTTACATCTTATTACAGGTAAAATCGGTGTGCCTGGCAGTGATTCGTTTTCACTGACCGGACAGCCAAATGCCTGCGGTGGTGTTCGTGAAGGTGGTGGTCTATGTCATCTGCTTCCTGGGCATCATCTTGTCGTAAAAGAAGCCCATCGTGAAAAGGTTGCAAAAGTTTGGGGAGTCCCCGCAAGCAACATTCAACCTAAACCGGGTAAACATACAATAGCAATGTTCTCAGCTTTAAATGCCGGAGAGATTAAAGGAATGTATATCATGTGTACAAATCCTGCTCAATCTCTGCCGAATGCGAAAAAATATTGGAAAGGCTTGAAAGAACAGTTTATTGTGGTGGCCGAATCATTCTTCCCAACGATGACTACTGAATATGCTGATGTTGTTTTACCAGCTTCATTCTGGACCGAAAAAGAAGGGGTTTACGGATGTACGGAAAGACGCTCTCAGTATATGCCTCAAATCACTGATCCGCAAGGCGAAGCAAAGTGGGATGCCTTCATCCTTCGTGACCTTGGTAAAGAAATGGGATTCGAAAGGGAATTTGCCAAATATGAAACGGCAGAAATCATGTGGGACGAATATCGAGGTCTTACAAAAGGCAAAGATATGAACCTGATGGGAGCCTCTTATAATCGTTTGAAAAAAGTCCGTGGATTAGTATGGCCAGTTCCGACTGAAAATCATCCTGGAACCTACAAACGTTTTACAGATGGTGATCCAATTTACGATGCTCTCCCGGCTGAAAAGAAAAAGGGTCGTCGGATGTATTTCTACGGACCAAAAGCAAAAGATGGAAGGGCAACCGTTTGGATGCGTCCTCATGACGGTCCCGGAGAACCAACGAGTGCAGAATATCCGTTCGCATTAACCACAGGCCGAATCCTGGAACAATGGCATACGATGACCATGACCGGTACGTCCCCTCAACTTAATAGGTCAGTACCTCATGCTTATGTAGAGATTAATCCTGCAGACGCACGGAGTAAGGGAATAACGAATAAAGATCAAGTCATCATAGAGACTCGCAGAGGTGAAATGCAGTTTGAAGCACGAGTGATTGACAGACCAATCCCGGGTACAATTTTTGTCCCTTGGCATTGGCCTGATAAACCGATCAATGTGCTATGCAGCGATATCTTTGATCCGGGCTCTAAAGAACCGGAATATAAAGTCGCAGCTGCGAGAATCAGGAAAGTCTGACAACAGGTAAACTGCAGGAGGTTATAACAAACCTCATTTAGAGGTTATCTTTGGTTGTTGTGCGATTAATCGTTAAATAATCTCCTGCAGGATTTTCCGAGTTTACCTTGTTAATATCTAATTAATAACTGCTGACATACCTACGACATAATGAATACGGTGAGCGTGGTTATGTCAGTTAATGCGAAATAAATGACATCAGCTGATCATATCTCTCGCAGTGAATTTTTTAGTTCATTCATTACAAAAATAAAAAGTAGTTATTCCGGGACAGCAAAAAAGATTAGTGTTGTGGGTGATGTAGTTTTCCCCCCGGGTGTAACCGGCATTGATCACTTTTTATCGACGTGCAACCGATGCGATAAATGCGTTGCTGCGTGTCCGCATGAATCCATTCGCATCTTACACGGAGACGAGGCAAAGTACTCAGGATATCCGATTATCGACTCTCAAATTCAGCCATGCTTTTTTTGCGGTGATTTTCCCTGTATTAGCGTATGCGATACCGGAGCCCTGATTAAACAAAATAATATGAAAATTGGTGTTGCCGAGATTATCACAGAAAATTGTCTGGCACACTCCGGTAATTTTTGTCAAAGCTGCATTAACAATTGTCCGTTAATTGGGAAGGCAATTTTCTGCGGTACAAACGGAAAGCCGGAAATAAATAAAGAAGTTTGTAACGGCTGCGGGATCTGTGTTCAGGTTTGTCCCGCTGAGCCCGTTGGAATTATCATTAAACAAACGAAGGAACTACCATGCCAATAGCAGGTGTATTAATCTTAACCCAGCCAGAATTATCTGATAATGCGCTGGTAAAATTAAATAAAATGAACAAGGTTACTACCTACGGTATTCATAAAGAAAATTATATTATTGCCGTACTGGAGGGTAATTCCATATCCGAACTGGAGACCATTACCAATTCAATAACAAGCAAAATACCCGGTGTTATTGGGGTCTATCCGTCTTACGTGAATTATGAGGAAATAGAAACACAGGAATCCACAGAATAAGGGTCTTTGTAAATGTGGGATAACTGGTTAAACAAATTAGCAGATTTAAGAGATCCTCTTAGACCTCCCGGTGCCGTTGAAGAAGATGAATTTCTTCAAAAATGTATCCGTTGCCGTAAGTGCGAAGAAGTGTGTCCTTTTGAATCTATCAAATCTGCGCATGGAGAATGGGGATTAAAAATGGGATCCCCGATTATTCACCCCAGAGATACTCCTTGTTATCTATGTGAAGATTTTCCTTGCATTGAATCTTGTCCAACGGAAGCTCTTGAGCCCATCAAGTCAAAAAATGATGTTAAAATGGGTATTGCTGTGATCGACAAAACACTCTGCTTTGCTTATAACGATATTCTGTGCCGCGCGTGTTTTGAGCGATGTCCAATACATAGAGAAGCGATAACGATGAAAGATGAATTATATCCGGTAGTAGATGAAAATAAATGTGTCGGTTGCGGAATCTGTGAATATGTATGTCCTACTGAACAACCTGCCATTACTATCATTAGTTCACACAAGGTTGGCGGTTAAAATATGAAGAAATTTGAAAAGTATCTAAATGACCATCTTCATATTTTAAGAAGGATGATGCAAGTGGGCACAGTTCTTTTTATTATCGCAGTTCCGTTACTGAATAAAATAGGATATCATGGCGTAAACGGAACCTTTTACAGTTTAAGTATAGGTGAATTGAATATTGTAGACCCGGCTCTGGCATTGCAAACCATTCTACTGACAAAAAGTATATATCTACCATTAATTTTGGCAATTGTTTTGCCAATTCTTCTTGCTATGTTTCTTGGGAAAGTATTTTGCAGCTGGATGTGTCCTTATAATTTCCTCGCAGAGTTTACAGAAAAGTTTAGGAAACTAATCAAGCCGGTAGAAAAACAGAAAAATACGAATCCTAGCCCTCAATATTACTGGATAATTTTTGGAATAATCCTGGTACTTTTAATGATTACCGGCATTCCGGTCATTACGTTGATTTCTATGCCAGGATTAATCACCTCTCAAATAGCAGATGGAATTCTCTACAATGTTGTAGGTATCGAAATATTACTGATAGCATTGCTTTTAATCTTAGAAGTCTTTGTTGCACCAAGATTCTGGTGCAAATATGCTTGTCCGGTTGGAGCAACTTTATCCTTGGTTAAAACAAAATATGCACTCAAGATAAAATACAGCGCGAAAAGTTGTGCAGAATGTAAAGAAATTAAAGAAAATCCATGCAATCAAGTCTGTCCTTTGCAATTAAATCCTAAATCTGTGAAAATATATCCTTACTGTAATAACTGTTTTGAATGCATCACAACCTGTAATGATGTTGGCTGTCGTGCATTAAAAATTACTTTTCAACCATTGAAAACGAATAAACCATAAGGAGGAAGAATCTATATGGTAAAGAAAAAGAAAGTGAAACTTAATAGAAGAGAGTTTTTCAAAAAGACCGGTTACCTTGGCATAATAGCCTTGGGTATTGGAGCTTTTTTGAAAAATATCTTCTTATATATCTCACCAGAACAGAAAGAAAAGACCTACCACAAGTATCTTGTTGGGAAGAAAAATCAAATACTTCCGGGTAAGGCAAAAGAGATCACCATTCAAGGTAAACCGGTGTTTGTTGTAAACCAAGGAACGGAATTCAAAGTGTTTTCCGGTGTTTGCACACACCTTGGATGCATTATCAAATGGGAAGAAAACAACGACGGTTTTTATTGTCCGTGTCATCAAGGATTTTTTGATAAATCCGGACGTGTTGTCTCTGGTCCGCCACCGACACCGCTAACAGAATTCCCAGTTGTAGAAGAGAAGAACCTAATCTACATCCAGGTGGAAGATAAAAAGAAAGGACCCTGGGCATGAGTACTACATGGACAAAGACACGCATCCCCATTGACGGTGGGAAAATAAAAGAAGCGATGTTTGGTGAGAAAATTCCACTCCATATGAAGAATTGGGTTCTCGCAATGGGTACAACACCATTCATTTTGTTCCCATTACAAATTATCACCGGAATATTACTGGCATTATATTTTGTCCCTTCTGTGGAAATGGCTTACGAAAGTGTCCGGCATATTTCGCAGGATATTCGATATGGATTTTGGATACGAGGTATTCATCACTGGGGAGCAAATCTGATGGTCATTTCTCTATTTCTCCATATGATGCGAGTGTTTTTCACTCATTCATACAGAAAGCCACGAGAAATCAATTGGGTATTTGGATTCCTATTGCTGTCTCTGACATTGACAATCTCGTTTACCGGTTATTCTTTAACCTATAATCAGGTGTCTTATTGGGCTGCAACAGTCGGAACAAATCTTGTTAAGGAAATCCCATTAATCGGAGGATTTGTGCTCAGCCTTCTACGAGGAAGTGAAGGGGTTACGGCTCATACACTAACCAGGTTTTACACGTTGCATGTGTGGATATTGCCTGTAGTGATATCACTTATCATCGGTGCACATATCTTTTTAGTTCGGTCGCACGGTGTATCAGAACCTGATGGATTTGAAAAAGGTCACTACGATTTCTATCCTGGACATTTCTACAAAATTATTGTTGTAACACTGTTCCTGATTTCGTTATTGAGTTTACTGTCTGTGGTCTTACCACCTGGACTTGGTGAACAGGCAGACCCGGCGAACACCCCGCTTCACATTAAACCTGAGTGGTATTTCTTCCCTGTGTTTTTGATTTTACGATTTGTCCCGTTACAACTTGGATTAGCCATCACAGGACTGGCAATTGTTTTGATGATATTCTGGCCATTCATTGAGCCGATGTTATCAAAGAAGAAAAAATCACGCACAGTCATAGCAAACATCATTGGATGTATCGCGATTGTCATCTTAATTACACTTACAATCTTTGAAGCATTTTCAATCATTTAATAAGAAAGAGGAATAACAATGGAAAATAAAAACATAACACAATGGTTAATCGGCGTCTTTAGTCTTGTCATGATCGTTTCTTTGATGATCGTAGCCGGTTATGAAGTAAATAAAACAAAAGAACAAGGGCATGAGATTGACGTTGACAAAGTATCTGCCCGTTGTATCACGTGCCATGAAAAAGAAAACATTGCTGTGAAGCAAATTCACGCATGGGAAGAAAGTGAACATGCATTAATGGGCATCGGCTGCAACGAATGTCATGAAGCAAAAGAAGGCGATTTTGATGCCTTTTACTGCGAAAACAGCGATATGCTTGTCGGTCGTCATCCTACTCCAAAAGACTGTGAGGAATGCCACGATCAGGAAGTAAAAGAATTTGCGAACAGTAAACATGCCCATCAGTTCTGGCTTTTTGCTAATGCGGATAGGGCGACATTTGAAAATCCAATTTCTACCAGACATGGATGTGAACAATGCCACCAAATTGGGAATTTATGGCCTGACGGTAGTGTCGGAGAATGTGACGCTTGCCATTCCAAACATTCATTCGATTTAGCAGTTGCACGTCAACCTGAAACATGCGGAGAATGCCACATTGGACCTGACCATCCCCATATTGAGATTTACAATGAATCTAAACACGGAAATATTTTCAAAGCCAAAGGCAGCGATTGGGCCATGGATTATCATACAGACAACTTTGAACCCATCCCAATTGAAGCTCCGGTTTGTGCCACCTGCCATATGGATGGGAACGAAACACAACCCATGACACACGACGTCAGTGCTCGTTTGGCGTGGGAGTCTCAGTCTCCGTGGAGTTATAGAACTGTTTGGGATGAAGAAAACCTTGGTAGCTGGGATATGAAACGTGGTCGCATGGAATCAATCTGCCAGAGTTGCCATGCACCTGATTTTGTTGATACATATTTGTTAACAGCTGATTTAGTCAATCTTCAGTATAATGAAATGCGAAGAAACTTTGTTTATTGGACAAAGAAATTGACCAATAATGGGACGATAGATCGGTTGAAAGCAAATGGTGAATTTAAATCCAATCCTGTCCTCAATGGATGGGACGAAACACCGGAGCATGAAATGTATTATGCCTGGCATCATGAAGGTCGACGTTTTCGTCATGGAGCTGAAATGATGGGAGCAGATTTCACCCAATGGCACGGCGTCTGGGAACTCCAAGAAGATATGGTTGAATTAATTACTTGGGCCGCAGAACATGGGGACCATGAAGCAGAAAAATGGGTTATTTCTAATCATCCTTCCAAGTTTGTTCCGTATGCACTTTACGACATCCCGGGCAATGCATGGGGTATTGGGGCAAAAACAAATACCACTCCGTTTGTTTATAACGAATACTCAGATTATTGGGATCGGGTCAAGGCAAATGTGAAGACAGCCTATGAGAAAGGACTGCTTACAAAAGATCAGTGGAATCTGTGGATGGATCGATACGAAAATAAGGACCATTATCTTGGATTAAAATATGCAAATGATCCTAAAGTCGTAGAAAAATGGGATTTCTACAAAGAACGTAATGCCATTGATACAAAGGCTTTCAAAGAACAAGCTGTTCAATTAAAGTTACCCGGAAAGCCCTTCTACACTAAATAATTATTGTAGTGTTCAATTGAACGACTATGGTAATTTATACCGCTAAATAAAATAGAAGTGTTGGGGTTGTCAATTGGCAGCCCCAACAAAACTCCGAGTTCGACAACCTGTCCTCGTGTGAGCATGGTTTAGAACCGATAGGGTGGAGTTGGAAACGGCTTCGCCTCCCGCGCTTGGAAAGGAGCACATAATGAAATACATACAAAAAATATCCTTAATTATATTATTCATCTTGTCGTATACATTCTGCAACACCGAAATATCCGGGATTGTAAGAGACGAACACAATAATCGACTGCTTGAGGGATGCAATATTACCCTGGAGGGTACGAAAATTGGTGTCACCACAAATCAATCCGGACACTATTGTTTCAACGATGTCGAACCGGGGATGTATACTCTTTGTGCAGAGTATATCGGTTACATAACCACCGTAGAAACTATTCAGGTAAATATAGACCAAACTTTGAATATTGACTTCTGCCTATCTCCTACTGTAATCAAAGGAAATGAAGTGGTGGTCACTGCAACAAGAACAGAGCATAGATTAGTGGATATCCCCGGAAGAATAGATGTGGTTACACACGCTGAGTTAAATAGTCTGCCTACCCAAAATCTAGATGACATTCTAAAATACTTATCGGGTCTTAATGTCCATCGAACTTCAGGGATATTTGAGATCAGACCGGTTGTAAGTTTGCGCGGAGTTTCAGGAGATGAACCGGGAAGAACTTTGGTGTTAGTCAACAGCACTCCAATTAATAAATCTGATACTGGAGTGGCAAACTGGAACAGAATCAATGTAGCAAATATAAAACAAATTGAAATCTTCAAAGGCGCCGGTTCATCTCTGTACGGGAATAACGCCATGGGAGGAGTGATAAATATTATCACTCAAACTCCAGATGACAATTTTAGCGGAAAGGCTCATGCTTCATACGGAACCTATAATACATTGAGTGGAAACCAATATATTTCAGGCCGGAAGAATGCTTATTATTATAATTTTGGTTGGTTCACACGCAAAAGCGATGGGTATTATGACCTTCCTGATAGTTTACAGGATGACTATTCAGTCCCGCTATTTCTAGATGAAAAAGGGATATCAACTACAGTAGGATTTAATTTTACTCCTAATAATACTTTTGAAATCATTTATGATTATTACGACGATAAACGAGGTGAAGGTGTAAAAATCGAAGAAAAAGACGGAAAGCATCGCAGCTTCGATACAAATATGTTACAAGTAAAATTAACTGGGAAAAATAAAAAGTCCAGATACGAAATAAACGGATTTTATCAACATGAGAATTATTTAAGAGTAAGTGAAGATTTTAAAAATGGCTCATATTATAAATTTGATGTCGCTTCAAACCGAATTGATAGAGGGGTGTTATTTAATTATACTCGTGATATAGGTAGCTATCATTTAATCACTGTTGGCTCAGAATTGAAATCCGGGAGTGTCGATGGTGGTGATTATTATGCCACGCCTGACACCACCCCGCGTGATACGGTTTTAAATCGTGGTAAAATGCAATTCAGAACATTATATCTGCAGGATGAGTTCAATCTTTTTGGCAACAAACTGCGGTTTGTTGCCGGAATCCGATATGATAATGTAAAATTCCATCAGGGATATTTCCATGCCAACCTGGAATCAAATCCTTTCTATTCTTACAATGGTCATCTTGATGAAAATGAGTGGAATGCAATGAGTCCAAGAGTAGCCGTGAAATATCATTTTGGAAACCAAATGAGTGGTTATCTTTCTTACTCTCAAGGTTTCCGTGCTTCGATACTTGACGATTTATGTCGTTCGGGGTGGATGCGGCTTGGACCGAAAGAAGCCAATCCAGACCTAGGTCCCGAAACAATAGACAGTTATGAACTTGGGTTAGATTATTCACCGACTTCAAATGTAAAAATATCCCCTTCATTCTATTTTTCGAAAGGACACGATTTTCTATATTTTGTTGCTACCGGTGATTCACTTTGGGGTAGAAAGCCCATCTACAGAAGAGAAAATATAACCGGAGTTGATATTTATGGTGCTGAAATCGATTTTACATTCAGACCAAATCATAATATTTCGCTTCATGGTAATTATTCGTATAATCACTCGACAATATTTGAATTTTCTAAAAACCCGGAATTGGAGGAAAACTATTTAGTTTACTCCCCTATTCATCAAGCCAATGCAACAATGCAGTGGAGGAACAAGTATTTAAACATTAATTTTGGAATTAACTATAAAGATAAACAATTCACTAACGATGATAATTCTGAAGAATTGGCTGCATATTATACCATAGATGCCCAGCTGTCAAAAGTACTGTATAAAAAAGTCAACATAGCCATCGATTTTCAGAATATTACAGATATAAGACAGACAGAACATTTAGAAAGGCTTTCCCCTGGAAGATTAATCAATTTGATGCTATCATACGATTGGTAGGAAATTTGTAAATGAGTCTACAAAAATATTTCACAAGAACAATACTGATGGGAACAATCTGGGGTTTAGTTGAAGTCTTTTTATCCCCAATCATAAAAAGTATTACACCACACTTATTTAGTGTAATCATGCCATCTATTGCAATTGTAATCATTTTAATCGGGCGATATTTCGTTCCATATTTTGGTTCAACCATTTCAATGGGAATTATTGCTGCGTTTGTCGAATATATGCTCGGCGGGATGTTACTTGACGGCGCATTTATGGCTATCATTTTAGAAGCTGTATTCTGTGAGTTGATTCTGTCAGTTGTTGGTTTCAATTTATGGTCATTTGTATTATCGTGCATTACCATCCTTGACTATAGTGTTTTACATCCGTTAATCAAAAAAGGTGTTTCCTGTCAATCCATGCAACATATCTTTGTAAAGAACCTATTACACACATTGTTTATTGTTGACAAATCTGTATTAACTGCTGTAGATATCACATTTATACTGTTGGCTTTTCATACTATAATTGGTATGTTTCTAGGCTTTCTGTTTTATTTCTTATTTCAGAAGATTTCCATAACAGAAAAGGAATTCGCATGACCAAAACCTCCATCGCATACACCGCTGTTTTTGGAACACTTTGGGGGTTAGCTGAAGCCACGCTTGGTTCGGTAATGCACTTGATAAATCTACCCTTATCCGGATCTGTGCTTTCAACAGTTGGGATGATCATCGTCCTAATCGCCAGAGGAGTCAACCCCCAACGCGGAAGCACGTTGATGATGGCATTAATTGCAGCCATGATAAAAATAATGAGTTTTGCAACTGTAAAACTTGGCCCTTTTGTCGGGATATTGCTGGAAGGCGTAATGCTGGAAATGATTCTCACAATATTTTCACCAAATTTTCTGGGATTCATGCTATCTGGGATTATTGTTTCAGTCTATCCGCTCATTCAGACGCTCACGGTAAAAACAATTCTATTCGGAGCAGATTTTATTCCGGTTATTCTCGAAATGGCGGAGGGTTTTTCACATCGCATCGGTTTTGGAGCAGGATGGTGGATTTTGGGTCTTTATGTGTCCATTCACTTTGTTTTCGGAGTCGGGGGAGCTTTATTTGCATGGCTCATAAAATCGCAACTTAACAAGAAAATAATTAATGAATCTTAAATCCCTAATAACATCGTTGCGGCTTGGGGTCTCTCTGCTCATATTCATCGGAGTCTTTTTCCTGCAAATAAGTCCCGTCGGAATCACATGTCTTATTTTCATTATTGCATGGATATACAATCACAATACGGTACGTCCATTAAAACGAATACCGTTTTGGGTCACCATCGGAATATTGGTGATTGCCGTTCCGATTTTCACAGGGATTCAAGATAAAACATTCTTAACAATAACGTATAGCAGTGTTCAATTATCAAAAACAATGCTGATGGCATTTAGGGGAATTTCTGTCTTCCTTCTTTTTCAGGTGATAACAATAAACCTGAACAGCGAAAAAGTTACAGCGCTATTTACAAAACTTGGCTTCAGCAATTTTAATTCTGTTTACACTTTATCGAATAAAACCATGCCGCATCTCCGCAGCATTTTGTCTGCACGTGTTACGGAGCTTCGTGTTGAATGGAAGGCTCATCATCAACTCAAAAGTGTATTCGATTTTATTATTTTAGTATTACGAGATTTAATCCGATTGGCGGAATCTTTGGGGAGCGACACATCCGGCAACGAAAAAATCACACCTTTGGATTTCATTCAAGCACGCAAGAATGTAAACCCACCTTCATTAACCGTTATTACCGGTGAATCGGGAACGGGGAAATCCAGATGGTTAGCAAGTTTGGTGACTTGCCTGAACAGTGCCGGTAATAATGTGGACGGAATTATCTCAGAAAAACATCGAATCTCTGACAGCGATTGGCATCATAACCTTCTGCGAATAGAGACAGGAGAAAAGTGGCAATTAAATACGATGAGCAATTTTGATACGCACATCCATGTCGGCAAGTTTTTCTTTTACCCGGATGTCATCGAATGGGGTTGTAATCAATTAATCGAATCCATCGATGCAAACTATCTGATTATTGACGAAATTGGAATTTTAGAATTTAATGGGGAGGGGTTTCTACCGGCGTTAAAAATAATCGATGATAACTTTCAAGGATACCTTATCATCACAATTCGTCGTCAATTAATGAATCAACTGGACATATTTTTAAAAAGTCATCTTCCGACAATCAGCAAGTGGAAAAGAACAACCGTCTGAATTCACCTGCATTTTGGCCGATTTTACATATTACCTCAGGCTAACGGTTTTTAAAAGAATAGTTTCTAGGAGTTCACCGTAGTCATTATACTTTATACTTTTAATATTAATATTACAGCTTCCTAAAATCGGTCCCTGTAGGGTTTTGAAATACTTCAAGTTCAAATTCAGGGACTGCTGCAATAAAATGATCGAACATATCTGACATGATGCCTTCATATGTCACCCATTCCTGGCGATTGCTGAATGTATATATTTCGATTGGAAGACCTTTCTCTGTAGGAAGCAATTGCCTTACCATGCAGGTCATATTAAGATTAATATCAGGGTTATTTTTCACATAAGCTTCTGCATATACTCTGAAAATACCAATATTAGTTAAATGTTTTCCGTTTATTAAATAGGATTTATCTATCTTGTTTTCTTGATTGTACTCCTCAATTTCATTGCTTTTTTCTTCAATATAATCTTTTATCAGTTGAAACTTTTTAAATCGTTCCAGCATTTCCAGTGTGCAGAATTTTATACTACTGATCTTAATATTTAAAGACCGTTTTATCCTTCTGCCTCCTGATTCTGACATTCCCCTCCAGTTCTTGAAAGAGTCTGAAATAAATGCATAAGTAGGGATAGTAGTAACAGTTTTATCCCAGTTTTGTATCTTTATGATCGTTAGGTTCATCTCAATAACATCACCATCTGCGCCATATTTTGGCATGGAGACCCAATCACCTATCCGTATCATATCATTTGCTGAAAGTTGTATGCTTGCCACAAATCCCAAAATGGTGTCTTTAAATATCAATAACAAAACTACTGTCATTGCCCCCAAAGCACTAAAAAAGTATAACGGGGATTTATTCAGGAGGAATGATAGAATAATTATACCACCTATAATGTAAATGGCGATTTTAACTAACTGGAAATAACTATCTAAGGGATTGTCTTTAAATAATTTTATGTTTTTGGAATAGTACTTGAGCGTATTCAGAAAATTGATGATAACAATAATGAAAATAGTGCTGATATAAGCATTCACTAATCTCAAAATATAAGGAATTGCGCCGGCGAAATCCTCAAAAATATAAGGAGTAGCCAAATAAATTACAATAGCCGGTGCAATATAAGAGAGTGAAATAATAACTTTATTTTCAATCAGAGCATCATCCCATACGGTTTTAGTTTTTTTGATTGCTAATCGGATAGAACGGATAAGAATCTTTTTTACAATGAGATTGGTAACATAAGAAATGATAAAAAGAATAAATAATAGAATTACTAATTTCAAATACATAGTGAAAGTTTCTCCAACTCCAATCCCAATTAGCCAATCTGTAAGCCATACCATCGATTCAGTGTTCATGCGTTTTTCCTTTCAAATCTTGGATTCAAGCACTTATAAATCCAGCTTATTAATCCGTCTTTCGTGGCGGTCACCTTCAAACGGGAGTTTCATCCACATATCAATCATCTTAATGGCTTTTTCAGGGGATACAAATCTCGCTCCAAACGATAAAATATTGGCATTGTTATGCATCCGTGATAATTTCACAATTTCCTCCGGTCCATCATAAAATACGGCTGCCCTTACACCTTTTACCCGATTTGCCGCCATGGCTTCTCCCTGCCCCGATCCACCAAAAATAAACCCGCGATTCTCCCGACTCCCTGCAACAGCACGCGCTGCCGGAAGAATAAAATCAGGATAATCATCATCTCCGTCATAAGTAAATGCTCCAAAATCCTGAACCTCATATCCCTCTTTTTCCAGATGGGCTTTCACGGCTTCTTTCAAATGATATCCTGCGTGATCGGTGGCTAATATTATCTTCATCTTTTCCTACCTTAAATTGGATAAATGTTGTCTGACTCGATCTATCACTTTCTCTGCGGTAAATCCAAATTCTTCTGCGAGATCACCTGCCGGAGCCGATGCCCCAAAACGATTCAATCCGATATTGATTCCGTTAAGTCCGGTATATTTCTCCCAACCGCGGGTAATTCCGGCTTCGATAGACACCGTCAAACATCCGCGCATCGGAATAAGTTCACCTCGATACTCCATCGGTTGTGCATCAAATATTTCCATAGAAGGCATACTCACGACACGAACTCGTTTATCGGTCATCTTTTCAGCGACGTCCATCGCCAGAGAAACTTCCGAACCGGTAGCAACCATAACAATCTCCGGGTTTCCGTCACAATCCAAGACCGAATACGCTCCTTTTCGAACACCGGATTCTATCTTTTCAATGTCAAAAGGAAGGACGGGTAATCCCTGTCTGCTGAGAAGTAATGCACTTGGCGTGGATTTTGATTCGACGGCCAACTTGAAACACACCGCCGTTTCTTTCGGGTCTGCAGGACGGAATATATACAGATTCGGGATGGTCCGTAACGCCATGATGTGTTCTACCGGCTGGTGTGTGGGACCGTCTTCTCCGACGTAAAAAGAATCATGAGTAAACTCATAGATTACCGGTAGTTTTTGCAAAGCGCTCAAGCGGATTGCCGGGCGGACATAATCTGAGAAAACCGCAAAAGTCCCGCCAAATGGGATTGCTCCGCCATGCAGAGCCATTCCATTCATAATCGTTCCCATCGGAAATTCCCGCACACCAAAAGCAATATTTCGTCCCTTGCGATTGCTTTTATTAAAGTCACCCCATTTTTTGGCAAACCCTCCGGTATAATTGGACGGTTCTAAATCTGCGGAACCTCCGACTAAATGGGGAAGCTGTTCTGCAAATTTTTCCAAAACGGTTCCAAATGTTTTTCGGGTTGCCGATGAAGTCCCATCATCAAAATTGGGATATACCAATTCTTGCGGACCATTCTCCATTACTTGTGCCCATCGTTTTGCAATTACAGCATCTGTCTTTGCCCAATTAAGTTGGTCTTTCCACCGTCCCACAGATTCTCGAAGTTCACCAAATCGAGTCTGAAAATGGTTGACGGCTTCATCCGGGAGATAAAACTGTTCAGGAGCAAGACCCATTTTCTCTTTGGTGGCGTCGATCTCATCCTGCGGCATCGGTGAACCGTGTGTATTGTGATCACCTTCCAATCCGGCGGAACCATGAGCCATGATGGTTTTCCCAATAATAATGCTGGGGCGGTCAATCACTTGGGCTTTTTGGATTGCATCGCGGATTTTTTCATGGTCGTGTCCGTCAATTTCTTGCACATGCCAGCCAAACCCGTCAAACACGGTTGCGATATTTGTAGAGTCGGAGCGATTCGTATGCCCGGAAATCTGTTTCTCATTGGAGTCATAGTACAGAACAAGTCTGGACAGCCCTAAATGTCCAGCGATTGCAGCCACACCTAAAGCAACCGGCTCCTGCAGATCTCCGTCTCCGGCAATCACATAGGTAAAATGGTCAATTAAACTTCCCATTTCTCCTGAAAAATCCATTCGGTAACGAAGCATAGATTCGGCTAACGCCATTCCGACTGCCATCCCGACACCCTGTCCCAGCGGACCGGTGGTTGCTTCCACGCCAGGAATTTCTACTTCGGGGTGCCCCGGAGTCCGGCTTTGCAGCTGACGAAAGGATTTTAAATCATCAACTCCCAGCCAACCGGTGAGCGTTAACAAAGAATATAACAGCATAGACTCATGCCCGGCTGACAGTACAAAACGGTCACGATCTTTCCAATTCGGGTCATCAGGATCGATTTTTAGGAATTCAGTAAAAAGGATGGTGGCAAAATCGGCGGAACTCATTGCCCCGCCGGTATGACCGGAATTGGCGTTGCGAACACCATCCATGACCAAACCTTTGATAACATTCACTAAAAATAAGTCTTTGTCCTCAGCGGACCATAATTCAAATTCGGATATGTCTTTATATGTTCTCATGTTTTTTTCACTCACTAGCCACTAATATCGCGAATAAACACGAAGATGATTATACTCAATGAGACCAAATCGGGCTTCGTCATAATTCGTAATATTCGTTTCTAATGAACAGTATGTTAGTTAGTAATTTTATTAATAAACTGCTGAATGGCTGCCACCGGATCATCCGCTCCGAATACAGCTGAACCTGCCACTAAAATATCTGCTCCGGCATTCGCAACTTCTTTCGCATTATCAAGTTTGATTCCGCCGTCAACTTCAATTAGCACGCTGTCCTGAAGACATTGCTCCAATAATCGTTGTCTGATTTCAGCGATACGCTCCGTTGACCCCGGTAAATACCCTTGTCCGCCAAACCCGGGTTCCACGCTCATCACCAAGATCATGTCTACTTTATCGAAAAAGGGTTCAATAGCGCTTACCGGCGTTTTCGGTTTTAGTGATATCCCAACTTGCTTTCCTGTTACCCGAATCAGGTCTATCACGTCATCGGGATTTTCCGCTGCTTCTATGTGAAAAGTGATTCCATCGGCTCCGGCACGGGCAAAGGGTTCAACCAAATTTTCGGGATTTGTGACCATAAGATGGACATCCAAAAACCGGTTGGTGTGCGGTCGCAAGGATTTCACCACCAACGGACCGATGGTCAGATTCGGGACAAAATGATTATCCATCACATCGACATGGATGTACTCAGCACCGCCTTTTTCACAAATATTGAGCGCTGAGCTGAGATTGGAAAAATCCGCAGATAAAATAGACGGGGCGATTATCACTGTTTTATTGCTCATAACGAAGTACAAGTTTACTTAATCAATCGGTATCGTTGAAAGAGACTTTATGTCTCTTTGGAATGCACCAGCCGTGTCGGTGTAATGTTAACATGATTAGCATACTCCATATTTCGTTTTTGTGGAAATTTACTGTTGTTACTCTTTCAAAGGTGAACTTGTCTTAGCGTCGTGTCAAGTGTGTAGTGTGTAAAGCTGAACCCCCAACACAAAATTAAGTAGATTCCTGTTCGTACCTCATTTCGGAATGACACTGTCTTTTTGTAATTCTGACGAACGAAGTGAGGAAGAATCTACATCTTTAAGCTCTACACGAATGCCTAGTGTCGGGGAACCCCGTAGAAAACACGGGGAATTAATCAGGCTATATCACTATACACCATAAACTATCAACCATTAACTAATTCTCAATCCCATTCAAATCCGGCGGCTGTCCCTGACTTCAGGTTAATCTCAACGGAATTATAATCTCTAATTTCAGGAATATAATAATACAACATTTTAAATTCTAAATTATCATCCACCCAAACAGAATCCGGTAAACCCAACGTTGACAGGACGGCTTGCTCGGTAGGTTTTTCAGTTAAGAAATCCCAAACATCATATTCGGTCATTAATCCCCGCGAAAATGGGGTGGGAGAGTTTTGTTCAGGATGCGTTGACTTTGTGGGAGTGTTAACATCCATGGGTGGGGCTGTAGAGCAGGAGACCCAAAACAAATACGCAAACAGGATAATATTTAACTTTCTCATTGTGCGAACCTACCCCCGTCAGATTATGATAATCAAGATGGTTTATTTTGAAATATTTTTAAATAGAACGAATTATTTGTACTAAATTATGTGCCAATTTTAAGGATATTTTATGTTAAAAGATAAAACCAAAGATCGTTTTTATTTGGATAAAGATTTTCTTAGCAGCCCGGATACGCGAACGCTCAGAATTTTGTCTGAGTACCTTGGCCCGCGTCAGCGCTTTTCGCGTAATCACGTTGAGGATACAATCGTGTTTTTTGGTTCAGCCAGGATAAAATCTAAACAAGACGCTGAACTGGCTTTGAAAGAAGCACCTGACAATCTTTCAAAGAATAAACGCCAACAATTAGAACATCATCTCGAAATGAGCCAATTCTATGAATCTGCTCGTGAATTAGCAAAACGCCTGACAAAATGGAGTAAAAAACTCAAGAACAGTAAACACCGTTATATTATTACATCAGGCGGCGGACCCGGGGTTATGGAAGCCACCAATCGCGGAGCCTCCGAAGCCAAAGGATTATCCATCGGTTTAAATATCACTCTGCCATTTGAACAATCCGGCAACTCGTGGATTACCCCCGATTTGAATATGCAGTTTCATTACTTCTTTATGCGAAAATTCTGGATGGCTTACCTGGCAAAAGCACTGGTTGCCTTCCCGGGCGGTTTCGGTACGCTGGATGAACTGATGGAAATACTCACTTTGATTCAAACGGAAAAAATCCACAAATCCATCCCTATTGTACTTTTTGGCAAGGAATTTTGGGGGAATGTTATCAACTGGGACTATCTGGTGAAAGTCGGAACAATCGAAAGAAAAGACTTAAAATTATTTACAATTTGCGATACAGTAGATGAAGCGTTCGATGCAATAACAACCAAAATAACCGGCGTACATACCGGGCCGAATTTTTAGGGTTTAGCCGCAAGGTTCGCTAAGAGACACTAAGAATAGCACACAACAAATGAAATACAACTCTACCAAAGCCCGCTGTGACTGGCCAGGAGACAATCCGCTCATGATCGCTTACCATGATAATGAATGGGGAGTCCCGGTGCACGATGACCGAAAGTTATTTGAGTTTATAGTATTAGATTCTTTTCAGGCGGGTCTTAGTTGGGCGATTGTTCTGAACAAACGGGAAGGCTTCCGTGATGCATTCGACAATTTTCAACCGGAAGTCATTGCCTCCTACGATGAACAAAAAATCCAAAAGCTTATCCAAAACCCGGCAATTATTCGAAATAAACTGAAAATACGATCTACCATAACAAACGCTCATGAATTTTTGGACATCCAAAAAGAATTCGGGAGTTTCGATAAATTTATCTGGCAATTTACCGGTGGTAAAACAATCACCAATCTGTGGAAAACTGAAGCAGAAATCCCGACCCGTTCCCCGGAATCGGATGCGATGAGCAATGAGTTAAAAAAACGTGGGTTTAAATTTGTCGGTACGACAATTTGCTACGCATTCATGCAGGCGGCAGGAATGGTGAATGACCACTTGACGGGCTGTTTTCGATACCGTAAATGTGGAGTGGATTGACACAGGCAGGCAGTCCAATACTATAAATTGATTATCGTAAAAGTTTTTCATAAATCCGCATTAATTCTTTTGTCCGAGCACCCGGAGTGCTTTCCCCGATTATTGTCTTATCAATTTGGATAATGGGAACAATCCCGGAGATACTGCCGGTTTGAAAAACTTCATCCGCTTTTTTTAGTTCATCCAGCGTAATGGTGTTATACTCCACGGGGAACGGAGAAATCTCCAAAATGGTTTTACGCGTAATCCCCGGCAATACATCGCCTTTTCTTGTGTATAAAATTCCGTCAATAAACCAGAATAAATTAGACCGGGAGCCTTCGTAAACATTCCCGGCTTCATTGGTCAAGATCGCCTCAAAATATCCGTTTTTTCTGGCTTTCTGATAACTCAAATAGCACTCAAGATAAGACAGTGATTTCACTGATGGCAGTGAACGCTGCTGGACAACACTCATCACTTTTACTCCGTTTAGTGTAGATGAGTCCGGTTCAAGTTTAGAAGAAATCACAATGCAGTCATCAGGTGTAACCACAATTTTCAGTCGTTGAAGGTCATGGTTTGATGCAGCGACAATCGTTTTTACCATTTGCCCAACCTCTTCCCGGGAATATCTCAAAGAGAGTTCAATTTTCTCAGCCGATGAGAATAGCCGTTCCAAATGATTTTCCAAACCAAATATCTTTCGATTTATGGTGGTCCGCATGGTTTCGAACACACCGGCACCATACATCACAGCATCAGAAAATATGTTCACCATCGCTTCTTTTTCTTCGACCATTCGATTATTGATCATTACCTGCATGTTGTTCTCCTAATTCTTAGTAAATGGGTAAATGAGTAGACGGGTAAAAGAGTTGAAAGTTGAGGAGCAATCCCTAGTGTAACGAAACCCCGATTGAGAACCGTATCGAGGTGGAAAGTCGAAAGTTGTCTCCCACCAATTCCTCAGACTATACATTCCCATATCTCCGTATTTTCTTATTCCCTAAAAGACTCAGCTTTTACCATGGTTTCATCAAATTCATCGGTTTCATTTGAGCCCAGTGTAATTCCGCCGCCAACACCCAGCGACAACCGATTCCCTTCCTGCACCACAGTTCGTATGGCAATATTCATATCCAATTCACCATCAGGATAAATCACTCCTACCGATCCGGTATAGACTCCGCGGCGTTCATCCTCTAGCTCATCAATGATTTCTATCGCCCGTTTTTTCGGACAGCCGGTTATCGAGCCACCCGGAGACATGGACAGCCACGCTTCAATCGGAGAAATATCATCCCTCAGTTCGCCTTCAATTGATGAAAATGTATGCCAAACCGCCGGGAGTTTCTTCAATCCCTTTTTCTCAATAACGTTCACAGAGCCAATCTTACAAACTTTTCCCAGATCATTCCGTAATAAATCGGTAATCATGAACAGTTCGGCTTCTTCTTTTTCGCTGTTCAGTAATTCCTGTTTCATTTTATTGTCATCATTATCAGATCTTGGACGTGTTCCCTTAATCGGTTCGGTAATTATTTTTCGATCTTTGATACGAATGAATCTTTCCGGAGACATACTCATCACATTTCCGGCTTTTGTGGGGATGAATGCTGCAAAATCCACCGGATTATTTTTCAATAGGTTCAGAAATATATCTACCGGTTCGGCTTTGGACACTCCGTGTAACTGATGTGTATAATTTGCCTGATAAATATCTCCGTTTAGAATGTGATCGATGATACGGCGAAAATTCTTGCCATACTGTTTTCGTTTTATTTTCGTCTCAAAATGCGGTAACACCACGGCGGTTGATTCGGGAGGGTCTTTTCGAATTATTGCTTCAATTCGGTACCAAAATTCTTCATTCGTAAAATGTACAATCGTTTCCCTTTCGTTAAATTTCACCCAATTATCGTAGGCGTAAAAACAGATGTCCGGCAAATCAATTCGTGAGTGTTGTGAGGGGACATTCATCAACTCCATCCCCAGATCATACGAAATATATCCCACCAGTAATTTTCCGATGTTTTTCTCCACAAACCGGCTTAATGTGTTTCCGCCCGTCCCGCATTGGTAAACATACGCATCCGCAGGATTAAAGGCTAGTATCCGTTTCCAGCCGGAGTCCGAACTGCTCCACAGCATAACCGGATTAACCTCTGTTTTCGACACAATACGGAATATGGATCTGATATCCGTGGCCGGGAACGTACGTTTATCCATGGAGGAGATTCCTCATCAAATCATCGCCAACTTCCGTCATAAAGGATTCGGGATGAAACTGCACACCGGAAAGCGAATATGTTTTATGCTGAATCGCCATGATCTCACCATCTTTTCCATGTGCGCTAAGAATAAACCCATCGGGGACATCATCCACGGCAAGGGAATGGTAGAGCGCCGCATCAAATGGAGTGGGGAGATTTTGAAATATCCCGGTATTATTGTGAAATGTTTTCCGGATTTTCCCGTGGGTCGGTCTATGGGCTTTACGGATTTTTGCACCAAAGACTCCTCCGATGCACTGCATCCCAAGGCATACACCAAAGATCGGAATGTCTTTATAAAAAGTACGAATCACATCATTGCTGATTCCGGCATTTTTCGGCATCCCCGGGCCGGGTGAAATGACAATCTTATTCGGAGCCAGACTCCGAATTTCATCAAGAGTAATCCGGTCGTTCAGTGCCACGCGGGTACAAAACCCCAGCGATTCAATCTGCTGGTAGAGATTGTAGGTAAACGAATCGTAGTTGTCGATAATAAGGATCATTCCAGTCACCGGAATTTCGTACGAAAAACCGGCTGGAATTTACAAAAAAAAGGTGCTAGAGTGTTAAGGTGTTAATCTGTTCGGGGGCTACCGTGTTAGAGAGCTTGGCACCCCTGACACGTTGACGCTCCAACACATGAGTATGTTTCTATTTTCCGATAAAGGTCAGGTGTTGATTTTCTGATTCAGTATAATATACTTTATAGCCTTGCTGCTCCATGGCATCGATCATTGGAATTGGGTGGAAATTGGTTTGGAGTAGAATACATTGTCCTTCTTTGATTTCGCTCATTGTCTGATTCACCAGCTGCAATGGATGTTCCCCTTGTTCCAGCATTTCGGTTCCGTTGATGGTGTGAACAGGATCACCATGCACCCAATCAGGCACACCGACAGGAAGTTCAACAGATTTTGGTTCATCGTCAATTTCAAGAGCGGGCTGACCTACCGCTCTTCGACACATATTTACAAATTTCATGACATCCAGCTTCCCGATTTTGGCGGCTTTTTCAATCGTGGCAAGTTTCCCGACGGTTCGTCTCAGCACCGGATTCTTTAGGTTCCGAAACGGAGGTGCAATATCCATCACTTTTTCTTCCAATTCCGGGAATTCCTGAAAAATATCAAATAATTTTGTTTTTGGTAGTATTTCCATTTTTTATCCTTTTTTTTACCCCTGAGTCACGGAGACTACAGAGAATATTTAAGTTATCAATAATCCGTTATCAGTTCTCTAATATCAATTTGTCTTTTCCTAAACACTTGAATACTTAAACACTTTTCTTGTCGTATGTCAGCAACCGTCTTTCTCCGTCGATTTTCTTGATCTCGGTCAAATCCTGCGTAACTTCCAATGTTCCCATATACTCATCATTTTCACCGCGAAGAGCATAATACACAATGTAAATTAGCTTCGGTCCCATATTGATCCAAAACCGCGCCTGGTTTTGTGCGCCGGATTTAAAATCCTCTAAAATCTTATTGACGATATTCACACTAGACGGTGGGTGGCAATACTGGACTTTTCTCCCGAGGATAGCGCGGGTACGGTCAAATATCCGTTCGGGACTATCACTGAAAAACTTGACATTATCATCTTTATCAACAAAAGTCATATCAAAGGGGAGTGTCTTGAACATCGCAATCATTTCTTCTAAGGTAAAGGCTCCTGTCGGCATTTGTATTTTACCGTCAATCTTTGGAGCGTTAATTACGTCTCTGTCAATCCCATCCGGCATCCATTCAAATTCCGGAACGTACAAACAATATCCAATCTCCATCGTCTGAGAATAAATTTCATACCATTCCTGATCGGTTAGCAGATCCAGTGCGGTGGGTAAAAACACTTTCTCCTCTTTGTAAATCATTTCATCCGCTGCTTCAACCGCCGGGAGTACGGCCAGCAGATTGAACGCTTTGGCTTCCGCTCCGGTGATGCTGTCAATCCCCTGCAAGCCGGCAATGGTCGTTTTCAAGAGATTGCGGACTTCATCATCCTTGCCCCACATCACAGCAGGGACTCCGGGGACACCTTTTTTCTCAAAATACGGAAAGACTAAATTCTCCTTACGGCGATAATGTTTATCTACATCCATGAGGTCATTTAAGTGCTGCTGGATTTCCCGCATTTTCGGAAGTGCGTCAGTAGCAGCATCCATTGTATCCATCTCAGAAATCAACAATTTAACCAATCCTGTTTTTTCGGTAATCGCAATATTCTCCTGGACAAATGTATGCACTGGATGGCCGGGACTGGTTTCCGGTGTTTCCTGAAGGTCAAGTTGTTTCCTCAATACGTGAGTATGCGTATCGCAGAGGTCCTGAATGCTCTCCTCAGGAATTCCTTCTTCAATCAGCTGGATTTCCATCTTGAACACGTCGGAATAATCCGCATCTTTTAACATGGTTTCCAGCTGCTTCTTCACTTTTTCGGGGGCTTTGCCGTCATGAAGCTGGCGAACCAGATTCTTCATAATCTCAATGCGTCTCTGTTGGTTGTTAATTATTTCACTCATTATTAATTCTCCAAATTTAGATTTTTTGATAAAATAGAATGCATTAAAGTTACAGAAGGATTTTTATAAATTAGAGAAACGAATATCCTCCGGCGGGATAGTCCCCCCGGAGGATAGAGAAGGTCAGTTACTCAGATATTTCCATTGAATCGTGAACGAACCTGAGTTTCCTTGATCGTCGTAGTAATTTGTGACTTCAAATGCCGGAAACTTTCCATCGGCAGTATTTACGACATAAACATAATCATTCGGTAAGACCATATGTGAATCTGTCATATAATACCACGCATCCGTTTCTGTGGTAAAACCAGAGACAAAACTTTCGGCGTCAGGGACCTCAGATACCATCTCTAAGCTACCGGCATTCACCGCAGCAATCGTGATATTTTCTCCTGCTCCAATTCGTGGATCATTAATCGGGAACGGTGCTCCGGGAGGCGTATAAGACACCGAATAGAATTCGAGGTCATATAAACCGGAGGAGTCCGTCACCCCGGAGTTTGTTGAAAATGTGAAATATTCCGATCCTTCTGTTTTCACATTTATCGTTGAATACGTATTATACTCCAATATATCATCATTATTTTCTTCTTCACAGGCAACCGCCAGTAACATGACTCCCAGCAGTGTAATCCATAGTGCTTTCATTTTAGTTCCTTTTTTTATTCGTTTTTAATCCGGAGACCAACATACCATTCTCGCCCCGGCATGGGTCCCCATACTTCGTCATAAACATCCGTGATATTTTTTACCCCTGCATTCAGTTCAAAATACTTCATTACGGGAATACTGAAATTTGTATGCAAAAGCATATAATCGTCTAACCATTCTTCAACAAGCTCACCTTCCATTAATCCTTCTTCACCATAGTAACGTTCACCGATATATTGAACTCTGACGTTCATGGATATTTCAAATGGAAGTAGGCATCGAAAGCCGGAATTTGCCTTGTGTTTCGCTTTCAGGTTGATCGGACTTTCGTTGTCTACATCCCATGAATCTAAATAGCTGTAACCCACAGCCCACTCTACATTCGGAGTGAAAAACCACGTAAAATCCATTTCCATTCCTTGTGTCCTTGCACGGTGAATATTGTCTGTTTTCCACTGATGTAGATTTAGCTCATCGTACCCGTCCGAGACATAATCTATGAGATTATGAATGTGATTATAAAATAGATTGATCCGACTATGGTATCGACCGGAATTCCATCTCTCAATATCCAAAGAATAACTGTTCGATATTTCCGGTTCTAAATCCGGGTTGCCACGAATGTGGTAGCCAACCTGTAAATATGTAAAATCCAAAAACAATTCTTTAAAACTTGGAGCTCGAAAACCGCGGCCATAGGATAAACGGATTCTCGAAAATAATTCGGGCTTATACATGATGGCAATTTTCGGGGAAAGGTACGTGCTGTATAAAGAGTGACTATCCACCCTCAATCCGGATAGTAGCGTAATTCGCTTGGTGACTTCCCAATCATCTTGACCAAATACATAAGATAAATCAGAACACATGGACCCTTTGGATATTCTAGCAGACTCGATGGATTCTCCCATGAACCCACCCCCCCCATTCAAATGATGATTCCCAACTGAAAACTGAAAGACTGCATCAGCTTGAAATAAATCATCAATCGTTCGGTCGCTGGAGCGCTTATTTCCGGATGAAATTACAAATCGCTCATAAAGATGGTTGTAGTGAGAATATTCCACCCCGGTTGTGTATGTAATTGAAGAGCGATTTGCTTCATACTCAACTCGCGTCATCCCGCGGTAATTATCGGTAACATCTTCGAAAATATTTTCGTTGTTCAGAATTTGGTTTTCTAAAAACGAGTCGTGAGTCAATCGTACAATCCCGCCGAAAAGCTGTTTTTTCTCAACATGGAAACCTGCATTATACTTATCATACTGACTGCCGTTTTCCCATAAACTGTTGGCATTGACGTTGTCTCCCCCATACTTTCGAAATCCCGCATAGACCTTAGACGCCCAATGTTGAATTCCACCCATCAAGAAGGCACTTCCGTTCATTCTTCCGTAACTCCCAAAATCGCCGGTGATCGATGTGGTAATATTTTTTCCGGGCTGTTTTGTGATAATATTGACCACTCCGCCCATGGCTTCACTCCCGTATAGTGCGGATCCTGCTCCTTTGACGATTTCGATTCTTTCGATTTGATTCGTTGCAATCTGTGATATATCCAATTGACCGTTTGTCCGCCCAATCATACGCATTCCATCCACCATCACCAAAATATGATCCGCATCAAATCCATTCAGCTCTATGCCAGTTCCAAACTGATTTTCAACAATAGCAACGCCGGTGAATTCTCCAAGTATTTTTGATATATCAGATCCACCCATTGTTTGCAACTTTTCTCCATGGATAACTTGAGTAGTGACCGGAACGTCTTTTAAATATCGCTCCGTCCGCGTTCCTGTTACTACGATAGAAGACATTTCAATCAAATCCTTCTGCATTTTTATTTCCAAATAGTTCTCCACCGGAAATTGCAGTTTGCGTCTCACGGTCTTATACCCCATCATTGAAACAACCAAAATTCCGGTCTCAAATGGAATCCCGGACAATAGAAAACCTCCGGATAGGTCAGAGACACTTCCAAAATCCGATTGTTCAAAGTAAATATTGGCATAGGGCAGCGGGTCACCGGTTTTTTCGTCAGTAACTCGTCCTTGAATAGTAAAAGTGTCTGCCGATAATACTATCGGTAAAAAGCAAATGATTGTGATGAGAGTTTTGTATAACTTAGTCATGGGTTTTGATAAATTTTTCGAGAAATATTTCAATAGCATTTTCAGTGATTTTTTCACGATCTGCTCCCCAAAATATCATCCCGTGGAAAACACCCCCAAGTGCTTTGAGAACTAAATGACTGTCCATTTTCGGGAATTCATTTTTGTCCATCGCCTCTTCAATTAACTGAAGAAGTGTATTATACAGTCGTACTTGAAATTGCTTCCATCCCGGTTCTTGCCCCTCTGAAGCCGGCAGGGATTGTGGAGCAAAAAATAAAAATTCATACAGTGCCCGGTTCTCATTCACCATCTCTGCTAATTTTTTCAAGATGACAATAAATGTTTGACGCGGGGATTCAGTTTGGACGATATACTCTTCGATGCCCTCCCATAATGACTGCCACCCATCAAATAAAATTGTATTAAATATTTCGTCTTTCGATTTGAAATAATAATATAAAGTTGCCTTACCAAAATCGGCTTTTTGAGCAATTTCATCCATCGTGGCGTGTTCTAATCCCTTTTCCTTAAAGACAGATAATGCGCTTTGAATGATGAGTTTTTTTCGAGCTTCCCGCTCAGTTTTTTTTCTTTCAGTAATCATAAAATCTCTATTCTTTCGATTTGTCGGTTTATTATTCGAATGATGGGTCGAATATTAATACAAAAAAACATAAACTAACCAATGAAACTTTCCTGGATTATTCGCCACAAAAGGCGCCCCAGTACAGTCGTTCCTCCTTACGAGGCTGGCCCGCCTGCATTCTTTGTCGGGCAGGGTGTTCTTCGTGGCTGATGTTTTCAATCCCGTGTTTTGCTACGGGGAATTAATCAGGCTATAATTATGGGTTTAATTTTTGTTAAAACTATTAGAGCTTTCCGGTGTCAAAATCGTTAAAACCGTCACACCGACGAATGCCGCAAATATCAAGCCCATTTCAAGGGAATAATCCAAAGGGCTTACCCAGATCTCCTTAAAAAATCCCCAGCGCCCCAAGATCTCCACGCTATTCCAAAAAATAATGACCGTCGGAATGGCATAGCGAATCGCCCGCGCCGTTTTTTGGAATTTAATGAGCCGTATAAACAAATACAGCGACCAAACCAATGATCCGAAAAAGACAAAGTAAGTCGCAGGATGATAATCTCCGAAAAGGCGATTATCGTAAACAATCATTAAGAGGATATAAAACATCCAGAGGATGTACACGGTTTCCGTGGCGGTGATGATGGCAAAATTCCGTTTTCGCCCCGCATCGGTGGGCTGAAGTCCCATCTTCAGATTTCGATGAAACCAGTTAAAGAAATTGCATCGCGTCTCACGGCGAAAGAAGAAATACAAGACCGTGGCCATAAAAAGCCCGAGCGAAGATGGCAGGATAAGATATTCCGGCTTAGTAACGACCTCACCGTTTTCCACTAAAGGCGCTACAAATAAATGCTCAGCGAAATAGACAAAGGAAAATTCCACCCATCCGGTCCAAATGAGGATACCGGCAAAAAACCCAAGCCACGTTGCAGGGGTTTCTTCATTTTTCTTAAATGCGATCACAAGCAGCGCGACCCCGCTAAATCCCAATGCCGTTGCGGCAGGATATTGATATCCCTCACCGAAGATTTTTTCTACCAAGACCATAAGTGTATGACCTAACGGCATGGTGAACAGCACCACGATAAAGGCAGTAATTCCAACAAACGGTTTGCGATAAATACTCATTTCAACTCCAATTATTGAAGTGAATTTATATGTAATTGAGAATAAGTTGCAATAGCATTAATAAATAATAAAACAATAATGAGCCCACTCCGGAAAGGGGTTCCTACCCGTTCTCTTTATCTTGAATAATTTATCAGAATTCTCCTCATCTCCCACTCACTGTTTCTATCAATTTTCCGCATATTTTTCTCTTTTGCGCTGGGAGTTACGTTTGTTCTTGTCTAATTCCATCTTTCGCAAACGAATAGTTTTGGGTGTTACTTCCACCAATTCATCTTCGGCAATAAATTCAATGGATTGATCCAGCGACAACAGTCTTGGCGGGCGAAGTGTCACCGTATTATCCGAACCGGCAGCGCGCATATTGGTCAACTTTTTCTCCCGCGTGATGTTCACCGCCAGATCATCGGAACGGTTTCGCTCACCGATGATCATTCCGTCATATACTTCTGTCCCGGTGCTGATGAACAACTCTCCTCTGTCCGACATCCCGACACTGGCGTACGTGGTAACTTTTCCGTCACGATCTGCAACAAGTGCCCCGCTGATTCTTTGTGGAATTCTTCCAAACCAGGGTGCATAGCCATCGAATAATTTGTTCATTATTCCGGCACCTTGTGTATCCGTTAAAAACTGGCTTCGAAACCCAATCAATCCCCTGGATGGGATGGAGAACTCCATCGACACACGTCCATGCCCGTGATTAACTAAGTTGGTCATTCTTCCTTTTCGGGTAGATAACTTTTCGGTTATAATTCCGACTTTATCTTCCGGAATATCTAAAAAGACATGCTCCATCGGTTCCATGGTTTTTCCGTTTTCTACATGGGTAATCACCTGGGGTTTTGAAACCATGAACTCATATCCTTCACGGCGCATGGTTTCAATCAACACCGCCATTTGAAGCTCACCTCTCCCGCGTACTTCAAATACGTCCGTTCGTTCAGTCGGGATAACCTGTAAAGACACATTACTTAAGATCTCCCTTTCAAGTCGGTCCTTAATGTGACGGGTTGTGAGATATTTTCCTTCCTTGCCGGCAAAAGGACTGTTATTCACATAAAACAGCATTGAAACTGTCGGTTCGTCGATTTGAATCCGTGGTAAGGGCTGTGGTGAATCATTGGCAGAAATCGTATCTCCGATGGTGATGTTTTCCAATCCGGCGACGGCAATAATATCTCCGGCTTCCAACGCTTCAACTTTGATTTTTTCTAATCCCTTAAACGTATATAACGCCGAAAATTTTTGATCATGGATGTTCCCGTTTTTCCCGCAGAGAGCATAAGATTTATTCATCTCCAGTGTGCCGTTATTCAGACGCCCAATTGCCACCTGTCCAACATAAGAATCATAATCCAAATTGGTAATGAGAAATTGCGGGATGTGGTTATCGTCTGCTGTCGGTCCCGGAATTTTCGTTAAAATAGTTTCAAAAAGTGGATTTAAATCGTCAGAATTATCGTTCAATTCATTGTGGGCTACGCCGGTTTTCGCATTGGTGTAGAGGATGGGAAATTCAATTTGTTCGTCTGTGGCTTCTAAGTCGATGAACAGATCATATACTTCATTTACGACTTCATCCACCCGTGCATCCGAACGGTCAATTTTATTAATCACGAGGATAATCGGAAGGTTCTTATCCAATGCTTTTTTCAAAACAAATCTGGTCTGCGGCAACGGTCCTTCACTGGAATCTACCAGTAGCAACGCACCATCCACAAGATTCATACTCCGCTCAACTTCGCCGCCAAAATCGGCATGCCCCGGAGTGTCCATAATGTTAATTTTTACATTGTTATAATGGATAGCGGTATTTTTTGCCGTGATTGTAATTCCGCGTTCTTTTTCCAAATCCATCGAATCCATGACGCGTTCTTCGACTTCCTGATGCGCATGAAACGTTCCACTCTGCTTTAACATACCGTCAACAAGTGTGGTTTTGCCATGATCTACATGAGCAATAATCGCAATATTTCTAAAATTAGTTTTTCTCATTCTTTATTTCCGACGGCCTTTGTTTTTACTGCGATTTTTTCGCTTCTTACGGAATCTGTCTTTCTCACCTTTTTTGTTGTCATAGAATTTTTCCTTTGATGAAGAGAACTTTCCCGACTTTCCTTTTGCCACTTCTACAAGTAACGGCACGCCATCATAGTTTTCTTTTTTCAATGCCTTGATCAGATAGTTTGTTACGCTCTCTTCTATTTCAAAAAAGGAGAATGATTTCAGAATTTCAATCTTGCCGATTACAGCATTTTTTGATCCAAGTGCCTTATTAATCAACCCCATTAATTTGACAGGATTCAGTCGATCTTTCGAACCAAGATTAATAAACAGTCTGGCAAATGATGACTTTCGCCGTTCATCTTTGCTTCGTTTTCGGTCTTGATTTTTTCCTCCGACAACATTGATATCTCTGGCATTTTTATAATAAGATAAGAATCGGTTAAACTCTGCAGAAACAAAATGTTTGATAAGTTTCTCTCTGTCAAGCCATTCCAGTTTTTCGTAGATGGCAGGTAAAAATGGTTCGATTTGCGCTTCATCCACTTCTACTTTTTCAATTTTATCAATAAGAGAGTATAATTGTCTCTGACAAACTTCTTTCCCGTTTGGAACAAGCTCTTTCTTAAAGGAGATCCCCGATATTCTTTCAATATCTTTAATTTTTCGAATTTCCCGTGTATGAACAATGGCAATCGATATCCCGCTTTTTCCGGCCCGTCCTGTTCTTCCGCTCCGATGGACATAAATTTCAGAGTCATCCGGCAGATTGTAGTTGACGATATGTGTGAGACTGCTTACATCCAAACCTCGAGCGGCAACATCCGTGGCAACGAGCATTTGCAAACGACGACGCCTGAATTTTCCCATCACTTCATCACGCTGCGACTGAGACAGATCCCCGTGGATTGCATCCGCATTGTAGCCATCGTGCATCAGCTTGTTGGCGACTTCTTTCGTCTCCCTGCGAGTACGGCAGAAAACGATCCCGTAGATTTCAGGATTGCTGTCCGCAATACGTTTCAGCACTTCGTATCGGTCTTTCACATGGACCATATAATAAATATGGCTAACATTATCGGCAGCTTTATTAACATGTGCTACAGATATTTCCAATGGATTCTCCATGTACTCTTTTGTCATGGCGACGATTCTGCTTGAGATGGTTGCCGAAAACAAAAGTGTTTGCTTCTCTTGCGGGGTTTTTGATAAAATGTCGTCAAGGTCTTCTTTAAATCCCATGGATAACATTTCATCTGCTTCATCAAGGATTAAACGCTCAACCTTGCTGATGTCCAGTTTTCTTCGTCGGATCAAATCTTTCGTTCTTCCCGGTGTGCCGATGACAATATGTACGCCACTTTTTAATTTTTTTATCTGCGTATCGATGCTTGCACCGCCGTACACAGCGACAATATTTATGCCTTTTGTATATTTTGAATAATTAGTCAGATCTCGTGCTATTTGGACACATAACTCTCTTGTCGGACACAACACTAAGGTTTGAGGAATTTTGTTTTCAATTTGCGTCAGATGAATTGACGGCAGTCCAAACGCAGCGGTTTTACCCGTTCCTGTTTCTGCAGAAGCAATAACATCCTGTTTTGAAGATAATAAATGAGGAATTGTTTTTACTTGAATCGGTGTTGGTTTCTCAAAACCTAATTCTGTAATCGCTTTTTTTATTCCGCCATGTAAGTTTGTATCTGTGAAATGATTCATTTTTGTACTTTTTTTGTTGCCAATTGTCAATTTATGGTATTTTAAACAGCAAAGAAGGTACGACTAATACTGTATATCAATTACAAACCGCGTTGTCTATTTTATCTAGGGGAAAAGTGGGATAAATCAGAATCTAGAAACAGACAATTTCATTAATACCAGGTCACAACCTTTCAAAGATTTTCCTCCAAAATACAGGCGAACGAGAAAACCTTTGAAAGGTTTAGCTCAACACTATCTGTGAAAAATTTAATCTATTTATATATATCTTTGAACTGGCCACGATTCAACAAAAACGCAGAACCAAAGGTAGCAACGACGACAATCCCCAAAATAATTGCCAATCGTAGCCACGGCTCACCGGTATCCATCCGTTGAGAAACAAAGTGAAGAGTGGTACGAATCCATTCTGCCCCCGCAAGCACCATAAACACTTGCACAATCTGGATGGATATTTTGTTTTTATGGAACAGAACAAAGGGGATGAGTAAAACCAATATAGACAAAAGACCCAACCCTGCCCGTGAACAATGAGCGGCTAATGTAATCGTGTTAAGTCCGAGTAGCATGTAGGTGAATTTTTTCATTTGAGAAATCCTTGTGATATGAGTTTATGAGTAGATGGGTAGAAGAGTTGATGTGTTTCTAACATAAGAAGGCTTTGCAAAACCCGATACGTTTCTCAATCGGGGTTTCGTTGCACTAGAGATTGCTCCTCAACTTTCCATCGCAGTATAATCTAACTCTGAACCCAGCACACTATGCGGAATGAGATATACCGCCAGTTGCACGATTGCCGCAATCACTACCCATCTCCATGCTGTTTCCGGTGTTTTTTTCAAACGCCAAATCGCCACCGCCCACATAATAAATGCCACAGCAGATTTGTTGTCCGTCAGGTCATGCCCGAAAGGCCATCCCGTCCAATACGCACCAAAAGCATATTTTTGAACGATGGGTCCCATCAATAATCCGCCGAGACCCAACGTGAGCATCGTGATTAATGCATATTTGAATTGGCGTTCGTGTCTGGCTAATGCCTCAATTCCGGCGCGGTTGGCGAAAAACATGGATGTAAACATCAGTAAAATATGCGGAATCAATACTGTTGCGGGCACCGGACCTTTGAACCGAATTATGACCGGTTCTTCGGTTAATTCATACCGGGTATTTTCGCCGTCAACTAAACGAACCCTGTACATCACTTTTCCTGCCGGGGGCTGCTTTGGTATCGACGCTTCTAAGGCGCCATTCACCTTTTGCATCGGAAGCATTTGCCATTCGTCATGGCTTCGAAACCGGCGAAAGTCATATTCGCCCGAGATATCTGCTCCGTTAGTCTCAATTCGTATGACGGCATCGTCTGTGGAATTATGACTCCGCAGTAATTTGTAGTTTACCGCCTGACCCGCAATTTCGATCGAACCTTTCACGGGATAGGTCGGGCCCGTTTTCCGCTGATAAATAACGGAGGAGAGTGTAATAACAATCGCCATAATCCAAAAGATAATTTGATTTTTCATTGGTTACATCCTTTCTACATTTTTATTAAAATTTTACCAGACTTTTACACATCACAGTTCTACAATGAGTGTAATGTTTTCTTCACCACGCTGAACGGTAACGGTAATCCGTTGCCCGGGTTTAAAATCTGCCAGCCGATGCATATATTCATAAATTCCGTTAACGGATTTACCATCCATGGCGATGATGACATCTCCCTTCTTCATCCCTGCAAAATCAGCCGGGCGGTTTGGGACGACACCGTCAACGCGCAATCCATTAGCTTCGGTTGATGCAACATCGGGCATAATTCCAAGTGTGACTTTGAACCTGCGGCGACCGGAAGGACGTGATTTTGGTCCGGCTTCTGTGTACACCAATTTATCATCCTGATTGGCGAACCCCACCAACACGTCGCTGACAAAATCGGCAACTGATTTTTCCCCCTCAAAATTGATCTTCTCTGTGTCGTCTGCCGGTGTATGGTAATCTTCATGGACGCCGGTGAAGAAGAACAGCACAGGAATATCCTCGATATAAAAACTAGCATGGTCGGACGGCCCCATTCCGCCGGGAGATGTTTTTGCAACAATGTCATGTCCTTGAGCTAATGCGGTGATTTTGTCACTTAATCCATTTGCTGTTCCTGTTCCGCCGATTGTTAACGCCTTTGTCTCCTGATTCAACCTGCCAACCATATCAAGATTGAGCATTAGGTGTATATCGTTCAAATCAATGAGCGGATTTTTGGTAAAATACTTCGATCCAATCAGCCCCATTTCTTCTGCTCCAAACGACATAAAAAGCACACTGCGCTTAAGCGGTTGATTGCGCTGAGCAATCTTTTCGATGATCTCAAGAATGGCCGCTACGCCGGACGCATTATCATCTGCGCCGTTGTGCACAGCGACCGTATCGGGCTTACGGGAACCGGAATGCGGTCCGCCAAAGCCAAGATGGTCATAGTGGGCTCCTAAAATGATTATCTCATTTTTCAGGATTGGATCAGCCCCTGGGAGCATCCCAATCACATTTTGAGTGGTTACTTCTTTCTTTTTCACTGACGTACAAATCGCAATCTTTTCGCTAAGTAAAAAACTATACGGTTTTTGTGTTTCGCTTAATGTTTTTTCAAGTTCAGCAATATTTTTCCCGGATGATTTTAGTATTTTATCCGCTACAGGGCGTTTTATTTGAACGATTGATAATCCGGCATCCGCTTGGCCGGGATTGTGTATTAACGGTATCAATTCATCTTCCATGTCAAAATTTTCGCCGGAGATGAATAAGACCCCTCCCGCTCCATTGTCTTTGGCAACCATAACTTTTTTCAGGAGTGAATTGTGTTGATCGAACGCTTCATCTTCACCCGGCTCCCCGCGTAAAATTATTACCCATTTGTCGGTCACATCGATATCAGCATAGCTTTCCCAAGTGATACTGTCCGTTGTAAAATCAAATCCATATCCCGCAAACGCTATTTCGGCAGAGAGTGAACTGTTCGATGAAAATGCCAACGGCACATAATCTTCATTCAATCGGAATGTTTCATTTGAAAAGACAATACTGTTATTTTCACCCTGGCTAATGGATGTTACTACTTCAAAATACTGGAAGCCATCATCCCCCATCGGGAGCAACCCTAATTGAGCTAATTCTTCCGCTATATATTCTGCGGCAATTTTGCCTTCTTTCGTACCGGGTTTGCGTCCTTTCAGAGAATCAGATGCGAGGAAAGCAATATGGTCATACAGTTCCGGGACTGTGATTGCAGTTGTATCCTCTGTCCGGTGATTTATTGGTAAGTAGCATCCGCTGAAAATCACGGCTGCTAAGATTATTTGGATTGGTTTCTTTAGGATAATCATTGCTTGTGTTTCTTGGTTTAGGCAGAGAATTTACATTGTTTTATATACTTGGTTACGAATGATTATCAGATTTGATATGTGCGAGTAGGTGTATGAATTCGGGTTTAAAAACTGTTTTCTGACTGCACCACCCTTGTCAGCATCTGAATTGACACAACCAGTCCGTTCCATAGCCATACCACGGTTTTGATCTAGGAAGTTAATTCGGCAGGTTTTTAAATTCGGGGGAGCGCATAATATCACTGAATTTCTCAAAATCGGTATCGCCCTGAGACATCTGTAATTCTCCATTCAATTGTGTCACCGTTTGTTCAACCATCAGTCTCAAATCTGTAAATTGCTCGATGTTGAGTTTCATATAGATTGAATCTGCCACCAATGCCAGAACCACTCTCCCGCCATACCCTTTCTTTTCGATTAGTTTTTCAACGTTCAAGTTAAAGATATATTTTCCCAATTTAAAAAATTCATTGATATTCATTTTCAAACTGGTTGAGCCCACTTCGATATGGACCTTATTGCACTTTCCACATTGCCGGACCATCCCCGATTTCGTTGATATTTTTTTCACGATGAAGTCTCCCTCGTATCCATTACGTGTTACTTATATTTGTTATTGCGTCCCATTCCCAATAAAGAAATTACGACTTAATCAATCCTATATCAAACTTTCTTTTCTTTTTTCTTGTACACATATTATCTTTCTTCGTAAACTAGACCGACCAGTCGGTTTAGTTTACGTATGAATCAGGATAAACAACAGAAACGAAAAGCGCAAATTCTGGATGCTGCCTTGCGTGTCCTTGTACAAAAAGGATATGACAGTAGCCGCATCGATGATATCGTCAAAGAATCCGGGATGAGTAAAGGCGCTATCTATTGGTATTATAAATCCAAAAAAGAAGTCTATCTTGCTCTTGTCGATCACTGGGTGCATCGGTACAGTGTCACCTTAAATCACATTGTCGAGGAAAAACGCCCTGCTGCTGACGAGTTAAAGGACCTCTTTAACTTTTTTATCGCACAGTATGAATCTGACACAGTTGTATTTAAAGCGTTACTTGAATTCTGGTCATTAGCCGGACGAGACGAAGATTTTCATCAAAAACTTCAGTTAGTTTATTCGGATTTTCTTTATCTTATCCAAAAAATTCTAGAACTTGGGAAAAAATCAGGCGAGTTCAAAGATATTGACATCACAGCAACCGCTCTGTCCATCATGATTAATATTGAGGGGATGATTTGGTTTACACTGTTCGATGTTAATGATCTCACTCCCCGGCGATACATCCAAACCATTACCGACTTTATTTTAGCTGGATTACAAAAAAAATCACATTAACAAGGGATCAATATGAGCAATGAAACACACGTTCAAACCGGTGGGCAATTTCTAATCACCCCTATTTCAGAAGCCAAGGTGTTTTCAAGAGAACAATTCTCCGAAGAACACCAAGATATCGAAATGATGGTAAAAGAATTTGCCACGGATCGTATCCTCGCAAACAAGGAAGATTTGGAAAAATTAGATAAAGACCTCAGTCTCCAACTTATGAAAGAACTGGGCGAATTGGGCCTGGTCGGGTTAGATGTTCCGGAAAAATATGGTGGAATGGAAATGGATAAAATCACATCCGCCATTGTGGCTGAAGCATTATCCACCGGTTTCTGTGCCTCTTTTACGGCGACCTATTCCGCCAATACCGGAATCGGGACACTGCCGATTGTCTGGTTTGGCACAGAAGAACAGAAAGCCAAATATCTCCCAAAACTTGTTTCCGGGGAATGGCTGGGTGCTTACGGACTTACCGAGCCCTCCGCAGGATCTGACGCACTTTCCGGGAAAACAAAAGCTATATTATCCGAAGATGGAAAACACTACATCCTAAATGGCGAAAAAATATTTATCACCAATGGATCTTGGGCTGAGGTCTTCACCGTTTTTGCCCAGGTGGACGGAACCAAATTCACCGCATTTATCGTCGAAAGGGGCACCCCGGGATTTGAGATAGGTCCTGAAGAAAAAAAGATGGGGATGAAAGGATCTTCTACGACTTCCCTGACGTTCACCGACTGTAAAGTCCCGGTAGAAAATGTTCTCTATAAAGTCGGTAAAGGAGCGAAAATCGCGTTCAATGCTCTAAATTTGGGGCGGTTTAAACTTGCTGCTGCTGACCTTGGCGGATGTAAAGAGGTCATCATCACTGCTGTACAATATGCCCTAGAACGACGTCAGTTTGGACAACCCATCGCTCACTTTGATGCTATCCGTGGAAAAATAGCGGATATGATTGTGCGAACTTATGCCGCCGATACCATGATATACCGCACAATTGGGATGGTTCAGGATGAAATCAATACTTTGGACAAGTCCGATCCCGAGTACCATATTCACGTCGGGGAAGCCATGGAAAAATTTGCCATCGAACTCTCCATGACAAAAGTCTTTGGCAGTGAATCCTTTTTTATCTGTACGGATACCGGAATACAAGTCCTTGGCGGATATGGTTTTATCGAAGAATACCACATCGCCGGAGCATTTCGAGACACACGCATCGATAGGATTTGGGAAGGCACAAACGAAATCAACCGGCAAATCATTGCAGGGTACATGATGAAAAAAACACTACTCGAAGAATTGGGAGTGCGAGACGCAACACTGAATGTTGATGAATTCCTTGCAACTCCTCCCCAGCAAAACGATCATCACTTAGCCCATGAGGCTGATGCGATTGAAACCGGGAAGCGGTTGGCGCTTTACCTCTTCCATGAAGCCCTGTGTGAGTTTGGTCAGGATCTAAAACATGAACAGCAATTAACTGAAATCCTTGCAGATATCTTTACCGATCTTTACACTGCCGAAAGTGTGGTTGTTCGCGCACAACAAGCATCAAAATCCGGTATCAGCGAAAAAACTATCGAAAATATTGCCAAAGTGTACACTGCGGAAATGATTATCCGGCTTCTCAATAAGGCCTTAACCGGATTAAACGGAATTTACAAAGGTCATTTGTCAGAAAACATAATCGATCATCTACGAAAATTCCAGGCAAGAATGTTGCTCAAAACCGATATCATCGGGTTAAAACGGGATATCGCAGAACACGCCTATTTAAGAAAAACATACTCATACTAGGAGAATCTCATGAATAAATCACTCATCATTGATGCAGTCCGTTCCCCCATCGGAATTAAAAATGGGAAACTTGTCGGAATCCGTGCGGATGACCTTACCGCTCAAGTGGTCAAAGGTCTCCTCAAAAGAAACCCTAATCTCGATCCGGAAATGGTCGAAGACGTTGTCGTCGGATGTGCCTTCCCCGAAGGTCCACAGGGGATGATTATCGGTCGATCCGTTGCCATATTGTCCGGGCTTCCGAAAGAAGTCCCCGGGAAAGTCGTAAACCGTTTTTGCGGCTCCAGCATGGATGCCCTCCACCAACTTTCTACTGCCATCGAAGTCGGCGATATTGATGTCGGAATTGCGGCAGGTGTCGAAGATATGTTTTCCGTTCCTATGGGCGGATTTGCCCCCGATTTTCATCCTGAATTAGCCGAGCAGGAGTATTACATCGGGATGGGTGAAACCGCCGAAATTCTTGCCGAGGATGGAAACATCAGTAGGGAAGATCAGGATACATTTGCTATCGAGTCTCACCAAAAAGCATTGAAAGCAACCACTGAAGGTAAATTTGATAACGAGCTGATTCCCATCGATGTTTACGGTGAGCATACCGTGGATAAAGATGAAGGTCCGCGTGAACCGGATGTGGAAAAAATTAAAAGCCTGAACCCTGCATTTACTCAGGACGGGACGGTCACGCCTGCCTCCAGCAGCCCAATTTCTATCGGGGCAGCTGCCATCCTGATGGTGAGTGACAGCTTCGCCGAAAAGCATGGATTAAAACCACGTGCCGAAATTGTCTCCCGTGCCGTTGCCGGCGTAGACTGGACTCGTATGGGAATGGGGCCGATCCCTGCCACAGAAAAAGCATTGAAGAAAGCCGGCCTTACCATGGATGATATCGATATCTTTGAACTCAATGAAGCATTTGCAGCTCAATCACTTTACGTGATTCGCGAAGGGGGTTTTCCTACCGATAAAATCAATTTGAACGGTGGTGCGATCGCATTGGGACATCCGCTGGGATGTTCGGGCGCTAGAATTCTGACCACACTCCTCAATGTGATGGAACAGAAAAACGCCGGATTGGGACTGGCCACAATGTGTATCGGCAGCGGACAGGGAATTGCAACCATTATTAAACGTACAGCCTAAAACCGGGAGAAACCATCATGACACAAAAAATTGAAAAAGTTGCCATCCTTGGTGCAGGCGTGATGGGCGCACAACTTGCCGGACATTTGGCTAATGCCGGTATCCCTTCGCTCTTGTTTGACATTTCTCAAGAGTTAGCAGAAAATGGAGTGAAATCTTTGACCTCCCTAAAACCTGCTCCCTTATTTAAACCAAAAAATGCGTCGTTAGTTACTCCATGTAATTACGATGAGCACATCGAAAAACTCCAGGAAGTAGATTGGGTTCTGGAAGCGGTGGCAGAACGATTGGACATTAAACATACGGTGTACCGAAACATGACCCCTCATTTGAGGCCATCAGTCATTATTACCTCCAATACATCCGGTATCCCACTGTCTGATTTGACTTCCGTCCTTCCGGAATCCTTTAAGAAACGCTTCATGATTACTCACTTCTTCAATCCGCCACGCTATATGCATCTTTTGGAACTTGTCCGTGGACAGGATACCGCCGATGACGTATACGATACGATGGTTGATTTTGGTGAAAAGGTGCTAGGGAAAGGGATCGTCCACGCCAAGGATACACCAAATTTTATCGCAAATCGTATTGGTGTCTTTGGAATGATGGCAACCATCCGCACCGCTCAGAATATGGGGCTGACTGTCGAAGAAGTAGATAAACTCACAGGGACCGTCGTTGGACGGGCAAAGAGTGCTACTTTTCGCACTGCCGATATTGTTGGGCTGGATACGTTGGCGCATGTGGCGCAAACCGGTTACGACCGAGGCGAAAACGATGAAGCCAGGGAGATGTTTCAGATTCCCGATATCCTCTCCTTGTTAATCAAAGACGGTCGGCTGGGGCAAAAATCTAAAGCAGGATTTTACCAGAAAACCAAGGATAAAAAAATCCTGTCTGTAAACCTTGAAACGGGTGAATATCAAGAACAAAAAAGAGTTCGGTTTGATGGTTTTCGTCTTGCAAAAGATCGTCAGCAAACCGGTGATAAAATTGCTGCAATGGCATGGAGTGAAGACAAAGCCGGAAAATTTTTCTGGGAAGTTTTGTCCCAAACTCTCATCTACTCCGCCAATCGTGTCCCTGAAATTAGCGACGATATTATCAATGTAGACAATGCAATGAAGTGGGGGTTTGGTTGGGAACTGGGTCCTTTTGAAATCTGGGATGCTATCGGAGTTGAACGCTCGATAAACCGGATGCTGGACGAAGGGAAAAAAGTCCCACAATCTATTTTAGATATGTTAAAATCAGGACAGACTTCATTCTACGGTGTTGATGGTGAAAACCGAACGTATTTTGATTTCCTCTCCAAATCAACAACTACTGAACCTTCCCACGAGAAAAACATCAATTTGACGCTTCGTAAGTCTGCCGGGAATCTAGTCAAACGTAGCTGGAGTGCCAGTCTTATTGATTTGGGAGACGGAATTTTGAACGTTGAGTTTCATTCGATCCTGCAGCCGACACTTAACCCAATTGACGGATCCGTACTTGATATCATTAGCGAGGGTTTGGACAGATTGGATTCCGGTCAATACCAAGCCATGGTGATGAGTCATAATGGTATGCATTTCAGTGCCGGAGCCAATATTGCCGGAATCTTATCCATGTGTGAGGCGGGACAGTGGGAAAAATTGGAAACCACCATTAGGGTATTTCAAGATCTCACCCAAAGGATTCGCTTCTCCAAATCCCCTGTAGTCGCTGCCCCATTCAATCTCTGCCTTGGAGGTGGGTTTGAATTTATCGGACCCGCAGCTCACCGGGTTGCTTCTGCTGAACTCTACATTGGTGCAGTTGAAGTTGGCATTGGTGTTATTCCGGGGGCAGGGGGAAATCTCAGACTTTTGCTAAATCTTATGGAAAACAGTGGGAAGACAGGAATGATTAACGTCTTTCCTATTGTACAAAAAGCTTTTGAAACTATCGGATTTGCTAAGGTTGCTACCAGTGCAGATGAAGCTAAATTCGTGGGTTACCTTTTAAAAACAGATACGGTCGTCATGAATAATGACCATCGCATATGGACGGCAAAACAAAAAGCTATCGAAATCGCAGAGGGTTACACACCGCCAACATATCGAGATGACTTGAAACTCCCAGGCACAGGCGGACGTTTAGCAATGACGGCCGCACTGAAAGGATTTAAGGCAAAGGGTGTAATTTCCGATCATGACGAAAAAATTGGCGGAAAACTAGCCTACGTGCTGACAGGCGGTGAAAAAGCCGGGCTCACGAAAAAAGTGGACGAGCAATATCTTCTGGACATTGAACGGGAAGCTTTCCTTTCTCTGGCGGCCGAACCTCTATCGCAAGACAGAATACGCTTTATGCTGAAGAAAGGAAAACCGCTCCGAAATTAATCATTGGTTTTTCGCAAGACAGAATGAACGAATTCAGCCTTTGGTTCCTCCTTTTCCAGGGGCTGAATTATTTAAAAACCCTAGAACCGAGATATCATGATGTTACTCAATCCAAAAACAGAAACCTTTGACCAATTTGATCCGCACACCAAAGAACTGTTATTAAAAACGGTTCGGTGGTTTGAAGCCAAAGGAAAACAAAAAATCAAAGACGATGACCACGAACGCGTGTGGTACGCCGACTTCTTGGATTTTGTCAAACAGGAAAAACTGTTTGCGACGTTTCTCACTCACGGCGATTACGGAAATGAAAACTCCCGATGGGACACATATCGCAATGTCGCCCTGAATGAGATTTTCGGATTTTACGGTCTGGCCTATTGGTACACGTGGCAGGTCACCGTCCTTGGACTGGGACCAATTTGGATAAGCAAAAATGATTATGTAAAAAACCAAACTGCTCATCTGCTGGATAAGGGAGAAATTTTCGCTTTCGGGCTTTCTGAAAAAGAACATGGTGCGGATATTTACGCATCTGACATGATGCTAAAACCCCAGCCGGACGGTACGTATCTTGCCGAAGGAGACAAATACTATATCGGGAACGGGAATGAAGCAGCGCTGGTTTCCACGTTCGGGCGAATCGAAAATACGGACGATTATGTGTTTTTTGTTGTAAATCCGAATCACGACAAATATGAATGTGTGCAAAATATATGCAACTCCCAAAACTATGTAGCAGAATTTAATCTAAATGACTACCCGATCAGTGAAGGAGATATTTTAGCAAAAGGTCGTGATGCTTGGGATATGTCCCTTAATACAGTGAACGTTGGTAAATACAATTTGGGCTGGGCATCGATCGGAATGTGCTCCCATGCTTTTTACGAAGCGCTGAATCACGCCGCTCACAGAAACTTATTCAAGCACACTGTAACCGATTTTACACATATCAAACAGTTGTTCGTCGATGCATATTCACGGTTGACGGCCATGAAGTTGTTTGCGCTACGTGCCTCCGATTATATGCGTGCTGCTTCTCCAAAAGACCGGCGGTATCTTCTCTACAATCCGACTGTGAAAATGAAAGTGACTATGCAAGGCGAAGAGGTAATCAACCTGCTTTGGGATGTCATCGCGGCTAAAGGATTTGAAAAGGATATGTTTTTTGAGATGGCCGCCAGGGATATCCGTGCCCTCCCGAAATTGGAAGGAACCATCCATGTAAATATGGCGCTAATCATCAAGTTCATGGCCAATTATTTCTTCCGTCCTAAATCTTTCCCTGAAACACCGCTTAGAGATGAACCGTCCAACGACGATTTTCTGTTTAACCAAGGCGCAACCAAAGGTTTGGGAAAGATAAAATTCCATGATTATCGTCTAGCATACAATAGTGTAGATTTACCGAATATCCGTATTGTTAAAAAACAGATCGCCACGCTAAAGAAGTTATTGCTCTTTGCGCGACCGAATAAAGAACAAATCAAAGATTTCGATTTTCTGCTAAATTTAGGTGAATTGTTCACGCTCGTCGTGTACGGACAGCTCATCATCGAAAAATTCATCATGGATGATTTAGACCATGATCTTTTAGATCAAATATTCGATTTTATTATTCGAGATTTCTCGAAGTATGCGTTAATCCTCTATTCGAAAACCAGCAGTACAACCTTACAAAAGTTCTTCTGTAAACGGATACTCCGAAAACCAACCGTAAATCCTGAACGGTTCAATCGGGTTTTGAATAAACATGTTTATTCGTTGACAGATATGTATGAAATGAAGCTGTAATTTTATTTTTTTGTTTTTCCAACGTTCTTTTTTCTCTTTAACTTTTTTATCTTCGAAACGATGATAAATGAATAACTTGCCGATTCAATCACGACCTTCTGTTTATCAGAACTGGATGAATGTTCTGAAGGTTTTTGCTGTTTTGTTTATTTTGTACACGTTTTTGGTCAGCATTGGGATGATCGGTTCCGCTTTCAAAGGACTTGGAAAAGGCTTTGCCGAAACGCTCATCAATAGTTCTGCTGGTCCGCTCATCGGTCTTTTTATCGGAATACTTGCCACCAGCCTGATTCAAAGTTCCAGCACAACCACATCTCTCGTCGTGGGGATGGTCGCTGCCGGAACGTTCGGAGATGACCCGCGCATTGCAGTCGCCGCCGCCGTTCCGTACATCATGGGGGCAAACATCGGAACCAGCATTACAAACACCATCGTTTCTCTTGGGCATATAATCAATAAACAAGAATTCCGAAGGGCATTTTCTGCATCAATTGTCCATGACTTTTTCAATGTAATTGCAGTTATAATTCTCTTCCCGTTACAGCTTTACACCGGATTTATCAGCAAAACCGCAAACTGGTTGACCGGGTTTTTTATTGGTACGGAAACCATTACATTCCATAGTCCCGTAAAAACGATAACCAAACCCGCCGTACACTTCATTTCTGATCTATTTAAACAGCAGGAAATAATCGATGCATATTGGCTTCTGCTCATCGCTGCACTAATCTTGCTGTTCTTGTCGTTAAAATATTTAACGGTGATGATCCGCAGCCTGGTCATTAGCAAATTAGAGACGTTCTTTGATTCCCACATTTTCAAAACATGGATTCGTGCCATGCTTTTCGGAGCACTCATCACTGTTCTTGTTCAAAGTAGTTCCATCACAACTTCGTTAGTCGTTCCGTTGGCAGGTGCAGGGATTTTGAATCTTCGCCAGATTTTCCCATACACACTTGGAGCAAATATCGGTACGACGGTAACTGCCCTCTTAGCAAGCCTTGTTGCCGGCACTCATGCTCCATTGGCGGTGGCATTTTCACACTTACTTTTCAATATTTTTGGAATTCTTCTAATTTGGCCAATTCCAAAGATACGCCATACACCCGCACGCCTGGCAGAATGGTTCGCTGAACTGGCAATCCGTAATCGAATTTTCCCAATTCTATACATAATTATTGTTTTCTTCTTAATCCCATTATTCTTAATCTTCATAGTGAGGTAAATCATGACACTTTTTCGCGACATTTTAAATCTCTGGAAATCCGAAGGTTTGCTTGAACAAGCCTGGAAGGAATCTTACGAAATGCTGCAGCTCTCCCGAGAGATGTTTGTGCAGGCGGTAAAATATCTGCGTGAAGGCAGCAATATTAACACATTGATCGCTCTGAAAAAACGTGATAAGGAAATCAACGTCTTTCACCGTGATGTCCGAAGAAAAGTCCTGACACACTACGCCGTTTCCCAAGATACGTCTGACCTTGCCAATGGATTAATTTTGGTTAATATGGTTGTCGATATAGAACGGCTTGGGGATTACACAAAAAACATCCTTGACCTTGCAATTAACCAGCCGGAACGACTAATAGCAGAAGATATATCTGTAGATCTTCATGAAGTAGAAAATGAAGTATTAGACAGATTTGACAAAACGCTTGAGGCAATTCATACCCAAGATTCTGATATAGCCAAGTCACTTCTTGCGACATATAAAGAAGAGGTTTCGGGTCATTCGGACTCTATCGTAAATCGAATTATTTCCGGTGAGTTGGAGTTTGGTTCTGAGAAAAAGACTGCTGCAGTGGCACTTTACGCACGTTATTTAAAACGAATCGGCGGGCACTTGAAAAATGTTACGACTATTTTAGTTAATCCTTTTGAATCAATCGGGTACACGAGGTAGTGATTGTCGTAACGTAGTGGAGACCCCCCGTGTGCTTGTGTTTACATCCCGCGTGCTTGCATCCCGTGTTTTGTACGGGGGTGATCGGGTACCTCATCTCTTCTCCTCTTTTCAACCTCTCCGTTTCTCTCAGATTTTTTAAGCTAAATATTTATTTTATCTGTACTTTTTCTTTTCAATCTAATTTGTTTTATTGATTAAATTCGGACATATTAATCCTGTTATAATTTTAATACTCAGAAACAGACACTATTATCTGGCAGAAAACAACAAAGACGGAAATGATTTATTTCACCATTATTAATCCAACAACAAACCTAAAACTCAAGAGGTTATCATCATGAATAGCGGAGGAACTCTCTCCAATCGCTGGCTGGTTGTCGTCGGCGCAATTCTCATTCAACTTTGTCTGGGCGCCATTTACGCCTGGTCAGTATTCACTAAACCGCTGGTCGAAGCAGGCTGGACAAAAACCGAAACACAGGCAGTGTTCGCGGCAGGATTAGCACTCTTTGCCATTGTGATGGTCATCGCCGGACGACTGATGCCGAAAATCGGACCACAAAAATTAGCTATATCGGGTGGCATCGTTCTTGGACTCGGATACTTACTTGCCGGTCTTTTTGGCGGAACAAGTTTTTGGCTCATTTTCATCTTTATCGGTATCATCGGTGGTTCGGGAATCGGATTGGCTTACGTCGTCCCGATTGCCGTCGGTATGCGGTGGTTCCCGGATAAAAAAGGGTTAATAACCGGGCTGGCTGTAGCAGGATTTGGTTTCGGGGCGACCCTCTGGGTCAAACTGGCGGGTACTTGGGGAAGTCTGATTTCTATTTATGGCCTAAGTTCCACCTTTACCATTTACGGAGTCGTGTTTTTTATCGCGGTTCTGGTGGGCAGTTTTTGGATGGTTTTTCCTCCTGAAGGCTGGAAGCCCGAAGGATGGACTCCTTCTGAAACAACTGCCAATTCTCCCACCGGGAACGGCGAGGTTCATTTTGACAGTGGACAAATGCTAAAAACACCGCAATATTATATGATTTTACTGACCTTTGCCTTTGGTGCAAGCGCCGGACTGATGAGCATTGGTCTCATGAAACTTTTCCCGATGCAGGCTTTGCAAGCATCAGGAATCGAAAAAGCCGTTGCATCAGGAATCGCCGGGACAGCGATGGCAGTGTTTTTCTCGCTAGCTAACGGATTCGGACGGATCGCCTGGGGCGCAATCAGTGATAAACTTGGACGAAAAAACTCCATTGTTCTCATGATGGCAACTCAGGGAGTTTTTGTTATTCTCTTCCAGTGGATGGCAGGAACTCCTGCACTTCTCTTTTTGGGTGCTACACTCATCGGATTCAATTTTGGCGGGAATTTTGCTCTCTTCCCGACAATCACAGCTGATACATTCGGTACAAAATATGTCGGTCAGAATTACGGCTGGGTTTTCCTTGCCTATGGTATCGGCGGAATATTTGGTCCAATCCTTGGCGGAAAATTGGGCGACATGGGGAATTTCCCATTAGCATTCATTATATGCGGAGTACTGTGTTTGCTCGCAGCCGGAATTATATCCGGCGTAAAACCGCCACAAAAAACAACTGCATAATTTCTCATCCCTCCTCACAAAAAAAGGCAGGACGATTTTCGTTCTGCCTTTTGGTTCATCGCAATAATCCGCACCTAAAATGTTTTTTTGCACACTTGCCCGCCTTTGGAGGGCCGCCCTCGGCAGACGGGAAGGATTAACTATTTTTGATTTTGAAATTTTATATAACCACCCAGCCCCCTTTGACAAGGGGGAATAAAAAGGGTACAGAAAGTCCCCCTTAATAAATGTGGAATAAAAAGGGCACAGAAAGCCCCCATTAAAAATTGTGGATTGCCTAAAAAATCCCCCTTAATAAAGGGGGATTTAGGAGGTTGTTAATGAGCTCATATCCATTTTTGTAAATAGTGTTGAAACCGCTCATAATAATTTAAAAACCTGATAAATACGAATTACACAAAGTTTTTTTGACTACCAATTTTCCCGACACTAAGTGTACGGGGCATTTTGCGG
>JACNKV010000075.1:57614-61848 GCA_014381855.1 Fidelibacterota bacterium
CGGGGCATTTTGCGGCGAATAATCCAGGTTAAAACTTCTTTTTATAGATATGACAATAGGGTTGTTGTTTTTTCTTCTCGTAATAATCTTGGTGGTAGTTTTCCGCGTCCCAAAAGGTTCGTGCAGGGCGTACAGTCGTCGCCACATCATAGTCAATATCTTTTAGGAATTGGATTAGTTTATTCGCCGTAGCTTTTTCGGCAGCATCCTTGTAGAAAACTACGGATAAATACTGCTCACCTATGTCCGGCCCTTGCCCGTCTTTCTGAGTCGGATCGTGGATCTCGAAAAAGAATTTTGCCAGGTCTTCATAGTTGATTTTTTCAGGATTATAAGTGACTTCCACCACCTCCAAATGTCCGGTGTTTCCTGCACACACATCCTGATAGGTTGGGGATTCCGATTTCCCGCCCATGTAACCGGAAACGGCGGAAACCACACCGTCTTTCTTTTCAAAGAGATACTCCACACCCCAGAAACATCCCCCCGCAAAATAGGCTTTTGCTGTTTCTGTTAGGGGATTCCGTGGAGTAAATGTCATTGAGAGTGAATTCACGCAATGCCGGGTATTTTTGTCTGTGAAACCTTCGCTTTCAAACACGTGTCCGAGATGCCCTCCGCAGTTTGCACATACTATTTCCGTTCTCTGTCCGTCTGCATCCGGTTTCCGCCTGACGGCACCGTCAATCTCATCATCGAAACTCGGCCATCCGCAGCCGGATGAAAATTTATCCTCCGATCGATAGAGAAGAATACCGCATTGTTTACAATGATATGAACCCGGTTCGTAAAAATCGTCGTACTTCCCGGTAAACGGATGTTCCGTCCCTCTATGAATGATGATCTGTTCTTCTTCTGCCGTAAGCTGATTGTATTCTTTTTTATCCATGCTGTTCAATTCCTGACATGACCCGAAGCTGAGAGAGCCCCCTGCGAAGATCATGGTTATGATAAATCTTATCATGGTGCCCGACGGAGAACCAATAAATGTTGTTTAAAGGTCACTCCACAGTTTCAAAATCCAAACTGGTATTTTTGGTTGGTCTTTTTGTTAAAAACTGTATTTCACGCCAAGGTTAATGTGTGAAAAATCTTCCATTTCTTTCAGTTTGCTCTCTTCCTCACCGGTAAATTGACTAATCCCAAGTTCTACATTCAAATTTTCGATTGGGGAATAGACTACTTGTCCGCCAAACATGACTCCCGTTTCTTTCAGGTCGATAAACGAGTTCGCTTTAATCTCCAACCGGTTATCGAATAACGTTGCACTTGCCGAAAGCATCGCCCCTAAATCCGTGAACATCGCAAATGGTGTGCCCATTCCGGGTTGAAAATTATCTTGTGTTAACTCCACAGGGGACATCAGATTACTCATATTCGGAGCCAATCCTTGGACACTGATTACTGAACTGCCAATCAATTGTCCGTTCCACTGAATGTCCCACAGTCCTGAGTATTCTACCTGCATGACGTACTGAGCATACTCAGCTGTGGATGGTAATCGAATGTACCATGAATCGTTTATGTGCGTTTCTGTCTTAAAATATGCTAACTCACCTCGATAGGTAAACTCGCTTACAAATCCCACAACATCCACTCCAAACACATCCGTTGTTCGAAATCCAAAATGCTGATCAGGACCGATTATCCCCCCCATACCGTCAAAAAATACATCAACACCCAACAGACTAAATGACCTGTCATTCCCCCGGAACCAAGACACCGAAACGTCATTTTCCAAAACCGATGTTTGCAATCGAAATCCAAACTCATATTCACGCTCAACCGGTTCAAATCTTTCCGGTTCAAACGGCAGCGAAATCGGGAAATCCTCTTCTCCAAACGGGAGTCTGTTTGGTTCGTGCCCCGGGATGAAAACTGCCTCTAGCTGCCAGTCATTCCAGTAGGTTTTAATCGATCCTGATACGGTTCCGATTTTGCGGTCTGCGCCGGGAAGAAACATAAAATAGTAATCATAGGGGTTCAAATTGTCAGTGGGGTTATTTCCATCCACGGCTCCCCAGGCATGGATTTGTTTACCAAGCTTTACTTCACCCCAATCTGGATACCACGCAAGATATGCTTCACGTAAATCCACTTCTCCCTCACCGGTTGACCAGCGGTATTCCAAGGCCGTATTGGTGATAATATCCAAATTTCCAAACGTATATCCGGCGTTCAATTTCGCCAATCGAAACGGCAGGGATATTTCCGACTGATCGGAAGTCCGGTACATTTTACTTGGGTGAATATCACCGGAGAAATTGATCTGAGCATAGACTGTCAGCGGTAGAAAAAGCAATAAAGTGCGATATATTTTTGATTGTTTCATGCAAATCCTTTATTCTTGATTGGCAATGTAGAGACGTAGCATGCTACGTCTCCACTACCACCAAATTTGTGTATCATTTTCGAACGAAAAAATTCGCTCGTCTTTATCAGAGTCTTTCTTGACCAGCCAATATAACCGATTAACCGGTACGTTTGCAAACCAAAGCGGTTTATCTTCTGCTGTCCCTACACCCAAAGATTCCCATTCATTATTCCAATAAAATAATTCGTATTCTGAACCATTATCAAAATGAACGATCTGTTTCCCCTCCGTAGATAATACCATGGTTTTACGCGTTGTTGAAACTAACTCCATGTTCCGTTTTTCTTCATTTTCGGATAATCGATCAATATTCCCATTATCGTCCAAAATGAACGGAGAACCCGCAGGGATGAGTTCCTCCTTAACATAAAACATCGGAATATAGGCAATCCCTCGTCCCATATCGGTAAAGGTGACGGAATCTTCAATAATTTCTCCCCAGTGGATGGCTCTCCACTCGCCGGAGTTGAATACTGCCAAATATGCATAATGAATATTGTCGGGAATTTCATATTCCAATGTAATTGTTACATCGCTCACCGGAATGTAATCGGGAGTAACATCCGTATAGTTTTTCCCGGTAAGCCAGCGGGGAGCGTCTTCATCTCTGCCAAGGCGAAAAGCAAGATTCTCCTCTTGCTTCGAAAATGTCTTTCGGTAAGCCTTCGCCATCTTGTTCCCAAGGGAATAATCCCCGGGGTCGGCTTCACAGCCCATGAACGGAATTACCATCCCATTTTGACTCAAAATAGCATTCCAAGCATGGTTGTTTCCGGTGTTCGCCCAGTGCGGCGTGTAATCGCTGGTGACGGCAAGTCCGTTGGCGCGCATGGCGTAAATGGCAAGATTGGTCATGTCCTCGCAGCGGCCTTTTTTATGTATGAGCATCTCCGAAAAACCCTGATCGGTCGGATGGCGATAAAAAATCGGGTCGAACCCAAACCACGATTTAACGTCCTGATTTACGGTACTTGAAACAGAGATCGGATCATCACGATTAAATGTGAAATCCTTGTAACGGTTTACCAATGCTTTTCGCCATTCCTCCAACGGTTCGTTGCTCCCGCGATAGGGTAAAATATATTCGCAAAACTCATCAAACGACAGATGATGTGCCCAAGGTTTGTTTTTCCAAACAGAATATGCCAGTTCCACGTTATCGATGAGAAATTCGGCAGTGATGTATTCCAGATCATTCCGTTTTTCTTTTCGCCCATAATGGAGTTCGCCGGTAACATCTTCTAAAGAATCCATGGCAGCGACCATCGTATCGTAATTCGGATACGCCAGTACATTAAATTCAATTTCCGTTTCTGTAGAATCATAAATAGCATACGAAACGTAGCAGTGTCCGTCCATATTCCCAATTAGAAAATACAACGCGTCTAGCTTTTCTTGACTGCCGTCCTCTTGGAAATATCGAATGGCTTTTGTCAACTCCCCGTAATTAGACTTAGCTTTGTTCAGGTTTTCCCAAACAGCTTTCGGGTTGGCGTTCATGTCCAATAATATGGAATATGCAGTAACGATGATCAGAACAACAAATCCAAGAAAACTAACTGTAATTATTGGGTATTTACATTTTGTCATTTGTTGCTTTCCATTTGTTGAGTTTACTCCGAAAAGGTCTTCAACCATTTTTTGTTTAAATTTTTTGGAAACCATTTAAATGGTTAAAATTCTTGTTATTTATTGACAAACACATAATAAACCGTTTCAACGGTTTTTATTGTTAAATCTTTACCTTTCTGGAGTGGACTCATTTGTTATTTTACTACGTATTTATCTGACATCTCAGCCTTAACCTACTTTCTACCCCGCAAAAAGCCCCGTACAAAACACGGGATGCAAGCACGCGGG
>JACNKV010000075.1:62025-72451 GCA_014381855.1 Fidelibacterota bacterium
GTTAATTGTTTTTCTGCTTTCTACTAATTTTTCCTCGGCATACGTTTCAGATTCTTCTCGTGGAAAACGTTATCCTTAATACCAGAATCCAATTTAATATTATCGAAGACTAATCGTGTATTGTGATTTTTTTGGACATCTTCAACATAAATCTCCGTTGGCGTTACATAGTCTTTTATATCGGCGTAAGAAAATGTTTTTGTCTTTTTTAACTTCCCCTTGCGATCGTAGGATTCTTCTTTAAGCGGGATGAACCGTGCTTTTTCAATCCATGTTTTATGACGACTGTAATTTGATTTCACCTCCGGGTTCGGAACAACTTCAATTACGTAGCATTCTGTTTCTTCAACAATTTCATCTTCGAGGCGTTTATAGGTATTCTCAAATAATTCGCGATTGGACATATCTTCGTAGCTCATATCGGATCCCATAAACGAATCACCTTTTTTCTTAGCAGATATCCGCCGGATTTTTTTGAACGCAGGGAGCCACATCCGCATTTCATCATCTTTATCGTTATGTTCGATTTTCAAAAAGGAGACACCCTTATCATCCGCGGGAGCTAAGAACCAGATGATTTGCTTCTTTCCTCCTTCAATCGTAACAGAATGTATCTTGGATGTCCGTGTGTTTCCTTTTTTGTTGGTTAACACCATGGATAGATCTGCTGTCATATCTTTTGGTGTCTTTCGATTATCAACTTGTTCGGCAATTTCTAATCCTGTTTGTGCGAATAAAAAAATTGGAAGTAGTAGTGGAAAGATTGTTTTATTCATTTGATTCCTCTCTATTAAGTTCTGAAAATTACGTGTTCTTTATTAAACCATTTTGCGGCAAAGAATATACTAGCGAACGCCAGAATGAACATGACAGCGTATACTTCGACAAGTAGCCAGCCGTTGATGGTGCCGGCAATTACTTCTTTTGTTGCCAAAGATATATTCAAAATCGGTACTAAGGCAGTATAAATATCCAATTTAATTCCTGGGACAAGTCCAACAATCACTGGAACAAAAAACAGGATATTTAACGGGCCGATAATACTTTGTGCCTCTTTGAATGTTTTAGCATAAATACTTATTGACAACAGTAATGCAGAAAACAGAACAGCAATCGGGATTATTAATGTCAGTACTAAAACAATGGTCTCCGGTTGAATGATCTCTGACAATACTTCAATAACTTTTGATGCTTCATTTGAGCCGGTTTGTGTTATCCCTACAAAGATTCCAAGCAATCCAAAGACAGCAGAAGCCAACCCGGAAAGTGTGATAACACCAAATTTACCCATCAGAATTTCCATACGGCTTGCCGGTGACACTAACAAAGTCTCCAATGTCCCGCGTTCTTTTTCTCCCGCACCTAAATCCAGTGCTGGATACATAGCTCCCATGAAACAAAATAACACAAAAATGTAGGGCAGAAAACCGCCAGCCATTTTACCGATGATTTCGCGTGGAGAAGCAAAATTTTCAAAAGAAATATCCAACGGGTGTACAATCTCTTCTTTGAGTTGAAGCATTTCGAATCGTTTCTGAATTATACTGTCAGAATAAGTATTAAGTATTGCACGGATTTTCTTTTTAGTAACGTCCATATCATCAGTAGATTGATGATAAACCTCTATCCGTGCGGGGGTCATTGAGTTAATATCGGACTGAAAGTCGTTTGAAATCACGATGGCAACATCTATCACTTCATTTGACAATCGTTTTTCCATCCCGGTCGTGTCAGTCTCCATGGAAATAATCATATTTTCAGCAGATTGAAAATGCGCTGTTAACTCCTGAGAGTATTCAGTACCAAACAACACCACATTAAGTTGTTTTTCTTGCTCTTTTTTCTCCGCATCTGAAAATAATTTTGGGACGGAGATCATCATTACAGGAATTAATATCAGCGGGAATAAAATCATAAAAAATACCGTCTTGCGATCCCGAAGCATATCTTTGAGTTCTTTTTGAAAGATGACAAATGTTTTTTTCATGATGCTTCTCCTGTCAATTTGATGAATTCATCTTCAAAATAGTCGGATTCCATTTGTGCTTCAAATTCCTTGAGCGTCCCGTTAAAATAGAGTTTACTTTTATGTATGATGGCCAAATCATCACTGAGCGATTGTACTTCCCCCATACGATGTGTTGAAAATATGACCGTCTTCCCTTCATCTCGGCAGTTTCGGATCAAACGAATAATCGCACGTGACGTCATCACATCTAACCCTGATGTTGGTTCGTCAAAAACCACAACCGGTGGATTGTGAATCATTGTTCGAACGATAGAGACTTTTTGTTTCATTCCTGAACTTAATTTTGCAATTCTCCGTGATGCAAACTCGTGCATATCCAGTAAATCATACAGTTCATTTTTACGAGCCTTGAAATCATGATAAGCAATATCATTCAAGTCTGCGTAATACTTGATGATCTCATCCACGGTCAACCGGTCGTACAATGCGGTGTTGTCGGACATAAAGCCAAGGCTTTCCCTTACTTTTTTTGGCAAAGTAATTGTGTTATAGCCATTCACGCTGATTTCACCACTTGTTGGTTTTAACATCGTCGCGATCATTCTTAAAATTGTTGTTTTCCCTGCACCATTCGGGCCGACCAAACTGAACACACGTCCGGGCTTACATTCAAAACTAACATTGTCGACCGCTTTAAGAATTCTATTATTAACGTTTGATCCCATCTCTTTTCGCTGTCTGCGGGAAAGTTTAAATACTTTTGATACATTGTCAAGTTTTATCATTAAATATCCTTAATTAGTTGCAGGAGCAGGGGCAGGATTTTTGTATTTATTTAACATTTCTTTTCATTCTTTTGGGAAAGTTTTTGTCATTTGAAATATTTCCATTGCTAATGTATATGCAAATTTGTAGACCTTTAATTCTGTAAAGCTTCCACTCATAGTATTTTCCGTAGATTGCAAACCCCTACTCCTGCCACTGCTACTATCACTTTTCCTCCACCAATTTCTCTTTAAAAATCTCAACCAACGCCGCTAAGATAGTCAGCGTACCGATGGAGCAGGAAATCATCGCAAAGACCATCAGTCCACCCATGAACTGTAATGGAAGAAACGTAGAAAATATCAGTGCACCAAACGACATATTCGCCGTTGCATCCAGCATAATCGGATAGCCGACATCATCCACAACTTCTACGCTTAATTTTTCAAGAGCAACGCCTTCTTTGGCATAATTACGAAATTGAGCGATGTAGTGGATAGCAAAATCCACACCGACACCGATGATGATCGCACTGAGAATCGCCGTGATATGGCTCAAATCAACTCCAAAATACCCCATTAATCCAAAGTTTAGCACGACAGCTGAGGACAGAGGAACTACGGCAAGGATTCCCCATTTTATTGAACGGTAAAAAATCCATGCAATGATAAAAATGGCAAAGATAGACGCAATCATGCTTATGATAAATGACTGAACCAATAATCGTGTAAAGTCATTCATTATTGCCATGAGACCGGTAATTTTCATTGTTACGGATTCTGTTACATTCTTTTCAACATAGTCGTCTACATAATCCATAAACTTCACAATTTCGCTGGTCGGGACGGTCTGCATCATCGCGGTGGTAACGGCCGAACGGTACTCATAATCCACAAGCGAACTAAAATCATCAGGATCACCGGACATAGAATACATCGTGAATAGATTGTTGACTTTTTCACGCATTTCCGGGATGGTTTCAAACGCGGGGTCATCATCTTCAACTACGCGGTGCATTTGTTTTACGATATCAACAATAGAAATAGTAGTATTGACTTTTGGATATTTTTCAATATGAGTTTGGACGTCCTCAATAAGTGCGAGGGTTTCAGGGTCTTTAATTTCGCCTTCTGTCTTTATTACCATATTCATTGTGCCGGTCATTTCTGCGTCAATAAATTCAATGCTTTGACGGATTGGATTCCCCGGCTTGAAAAACGACGTGATATTCACTTCCACCTTTAGTCTCATAATTCCGAATGCACTTACAAGGACGATCAGCAATCCCAGGGAAAGCACCTTCTTTGGGCGGTTCAAAACACTCTTTGAAAACCAGTCTACCACCCGTTCAAAAAAGCTGGCGTGGGTCATAGCGCGGGAATTCATATTCCATTTTTTCACGGAAATAATCGCCGGTAAATATGTCACGGATAAAAACCATGCCCACACAATTCCAAAGGCTATCGTAATGCCGTAACCGAACATCGGGCCGATGGGTGCTGTCGTCAGCATTAAAAAAGCCACGGCAGTTGTAACAGAGGTTAAAAACACCGGCAGCATCAATGAACGCATCGTTATTTTGACTGATTTTTCTACATCACGATGTTTCCGAGCTTCGCGTAAAAATTTAGTGACAATGTGAATACTGTCCTGATTGGCAATCGTAAGTAATATGATCGGCATGGATGAGTTCAGTAACGTCATATAAAATTTTGGTGATCCTGTAAAATGGACGACCCACCCCATAAAGCCCATCATGGCAACTAAGGATAAAATAATGAGCGACAAGACCATCCCGACAGCGGGAATATTGCGGAAATTCACCAAAAGAATTGCAATCATAATAATCAACCCAACACGCATAAGCACCAGCATATCTTTTTGGATTAATCCGGATAGCATTCCGGTCACATATGGGGCACCGCCGTAGTTTATTTCATAATCGCTTAAGAGACTATCCGCAATTGTTTTTACGTTATTTGCCAAACCTGCATATTCCATCGTTAACGTCGGCCGCAGAACCACATTGATAAAATCACCGTGTTTACTAAGCAATCGATCTCTTATTGATGGATTTCGATCCAAATAGTCTGCGATCTCATTTACTTCCTGTTGCGACAAATCCCTGTGTGGCATTAGGTCGCTGATTTCCATAAAACCGTCTTCGTTTTCCATTCGGTTTGTTCCGGCAATCGAGATAACTTCTTCGACATCTTCAATCATCTCGAGTTCATTTGTCAAATCCCAAACAGTTGCCAATAACTCTTTGTTAATTGCAGACTCTCCTCGTTTTCCGAAGGTGACGAACATCATGTCGATGGTACCAAAATCATCTTGCACTTCATCCCAAACAATGCGGGATTCAATATCCTCCGGGAGCATTTTCAGCATATCGTCGTCAAAATACACCCATTGCAATCCGCTACCAAAAAATGCGGTAAGAGCTAAAGTAATAAATACTGTTCTTTTCGGATATGTTGTTACTTTTTCAATTATCCAGTTTCTAAAATTATGTGTCATAGTTTTGAGTATGTGTTAATATGTTAATGTGCCTGTCCGCCGGTTTGTTGGGCGGGTTAATGTTTTCTTCGTGGCTATTTTTTCTTTTAGTTTTAATCTTCATTATTTTTTCGCGATCTTGCTTTTTCAATCCTTTAACCACAAGTTTATAAGACTCATCAATCATCTGAGTCAGTACATCGTCCGGAATGCTGTCATCACAGGTAATCGTATTCCAATGCTCTTTATTCATGTGATAACCGGGTCTGATGGAATCGTACATTGCCCGCTGAATTTGTGCGTCTTCCGGATCACATTTAAGTGTAATTCTCAACGGATTTTCATCAACAGAAACCAATGCGAACATCTTGCTCATCACTTTTACAACCATCGGTTCGGGTCCGAACGGATACTCTTTTGTCGCAAGAGGTTTACTCAATAAATGTTTCTTGAGATCTTTTTGCTTCATTTGACAAACAATCGCTTTGTAAGCTCAGTTCCTTCATCTGTAAAAAGTCCGCCGGTTACCATTTTTAAAAAATGCTGAATTGTGTCTTTAGGCGCTAAATTGTTATTTAGGAAAAATTCCGGTTGAAATGTCGAATTAATAATATTCATATATAATGTTGCAACGATCTGAACATCTACATCTTTTCTAACATAACCTTGGTTTTGCGCCTCGAATAAAATCATATAAAAATCATCTCGCCGTGCAAGCCTGAATATTTCCATTTTTTCCCACACACTTGGGAACCGGTATTTTAAATCTACAAGTTTTTCAATAGAAATATTGGAAATATGTCCTATTATAAATTCCATAACCGTCACAAACTGTAAAGCCGGATTTGGTTCAGTCTTTATAATTCGTTTAAATCTTCTTTCAATTAGTTGTAAAAATAGTTCAACACTTTTTTCTACCAACACTTCTTTTGTAGGAAAAAACTTATAAATAGTTTTTTTACTCATCCCTAATCGGTTTGATAAAGATTCAACGGTAAAAGATCTGACACCATTTCTTAGAATGGATTCCGAACTCTCTTCAAGGATTCTCTCTTTTTGAGCTGTTGTTTTGTCTGTCATGGGGAAACGTTATCCGTATATATCGTTTCCAATATTAATATCATTTATATAATAATTCCAAGGATGTTTTTTGATTTACACCAAAATCATTACCATTATCTTCAGTAAATTTTGTCATGATTCCCGGCATAAACAACCTGTTAAAACCGCGTCCGCGGAGATATCGAAACATCGTTAAGCATCTCTCGCCATACGTATTATCCGCCGAAGACAATGAAACTATCATTTCATATGAAGACATTTTCCATGATCTATCTACACATAAAGGAACCGATCGGTTTTTAGGCATGTTTACGCAAAAAGGAATTGAATTTGTTTTGGATAAATTTGGTGTGTTTCATCAAATGGACCGGGCGGGGCTTTCAAACCCGGACTGCAGCGTCAACACCGACGATCCGTTTCTCCACCGGATATCTTTAACACACAGCATTGATGGACAAACCCATCTGTCCGGGGAATTATCCATGCGAAGAACTTCAATGGACTTTCCGAATATTCCTGAATCGTATACACTGCTGTTAGTGGAGTGGTTTATGCTCCAGCATCCGTTAAAATCATTCAGTAAGAAAAGACCACAGCTTCCAGGGCAACAACATCCCGGTTTAGGTATTAGCGAATTGATTTTCGAATTGTTTTACTGGACCGCCCGCAAAATGAAAGTGGATGGCGTAGTATTGGTACCAAACTATTTACATACCGGAATATTCTACGGACGGCAGTTTTTATTTATTGACCCGATTAGGCAAGGAGAACTTTACGGAATCGACTGGGTGAAAAATCACCGAAAGTCCATCGACCAGCTTTCTTGGGCATGCGCCGAAGGACAACTAATCAACCTGAAACAAAACGATCGATATCAGTGGATTCCTGCGCCGATGGCTCTGCCTGTATCACGAAAACTAAAAGATTACTTTCACGATAAAGATTACGTACATACCGTCCGTCGTGTCAAGTCTGAATTTCGAATTAAAGTTAACCCTGGATATTCGAAAAAATATTTAGAAAATTGGTCAGCACAATGAAAAAATCAATCGTCATTTTAGCCAACGGATGCTTTCCCACCCACGACATTCCGTTATCCGTCCTAAACAATGCCGGAACGATCATCTGCACAGATGGCAGTGCGGATAAATTACTCGCTTACGGAAAAAGTCCTGATGTCATCATCGGAGATATGGATTCCATCCGACTTTCAACAAATTCGGACATCCGCCGGGTACATATTCCCAACCAAAATAACACCGACCTTGAAAAAGCAGTTGAATGGTGTATTGAACAAGATATTGAATCAGCAACAATATTGGGTTCTCAGGGCGAACGGGACGATCATGGCTTTGCCACGATGTTCATTCAATCTACGTTCGTTGATAAAATAACTCTAAGCATCATCACAGATTATTCAATAATTGACTGTATAACCAACGAAAAAACGTTCTCATCGTTTCCCGAGCAAACCGTATCGATTATTTCTGTCAATCACACTGTGCACCTTACCACTAAAGGATTAAAATATACTCTTAAAACAAAACCGCTATCCTCGCCAACCCAAGGAGTCAGCAATACAGCAACTGAAGATCACTTCTCTATACAAACAACCGGCTCCATCTGGGTTTTTCGCTCTCACAAATGATTGGGGCACTTCATATCTTAGATTGGTTGGTGTTGGTACTTTATATCGTCGCAATTATTTTTGTTGGGTTTTTCCGCACCAGGCACACCGGAAAAAGTCAGGAAGAATTCATCCTTGCCGGCAGAAGGCTCAGCCTGCCGGGGTTTGTTGCATCGCTGGTGGCAACGTGGTATGGAGGTATTCTTGGCGTTGGTGAAAATACATTTCTGTACGGTATTCAAACTTGGGTGATCTTCGGACTTCCTTATTATATCTTCGCTTTGATGTTTGCTCTTTGGTTGGCACCAAAAATTCGGAATAAACACCTGATGTCAATCCCTGATCATTTTCATCATACGTACGGCAAAATCCCCGGTGTAATCAGTGGTGTATATTTGCTCTTTCTTTCGAGTCCGGCACCGTACATCCTCAGCATCGGTATTTTGCTTCAATATTCTTTTGGAATCCCTTTTGGATGGGCACTTATCTTTGCCACCGGCGTTAGTTTAATTTACATTTGGTACGGCGGATTTGGAGCCGTTGTCCGTACGGATATTTTACAGTTCATCCTCATGTTTACAGGGTTTATTCTGTTAATCGGATTTGCATGGACAAAAACCGGTTCTCCTTTTTCTCTCTTATCCCAACTCCCCGAGTCGCATCTCAATCCTACCGGCGGACATTCTATCCAATACATAATGGTCTGGTTTTTTATCGCCTTGTGGACATTCGTAGACCCAGGGTTCTATCAACGCTGTGCAGCGGCCAAAACTCCGTTGACAGCCAAAAAAGGGATTATCATTTCCATCGGTTTCTGGTTTTTCTTCGATCTCTTCACTCTCACTGCCGGGCTTTATGCCAGAGTACTCATTCCAAACAGCGTACCGCTTTTCAGCCTGCCGGAGCTTGGGCACACACTCCTCCCACCACTGTTTTACGGATTGTTTCTTGTGGGGGTTTTATCAACAATCATGTCAACGATTGATTCGTTGGGCTTAATTAGTGCCGTCACCTATGGCAGGGATATCATCTGGCGACTCCGAAAATCAACCTGGACACATACCCGCGATCTCCCTACATATTTAACTCGTCAGGGATTAATCGTTATGGCAAGTATCTCCATGATATTAGCATTTTCTCTACAATCAGTCGTGAAGCTTTGGTACACGATTGGTTCACTGGTCATTCCGGGGCTACTGCTACCCTTTCTGCTGACATTCACAAAGAAAACGATTCGTTCGTCTTCGGCTGTGGTTTTATTGGTGCTACCGGTGGTGATTTCCGCCGGGTGGTTTCTTGCCCGATCCTTTTTTACAGGATATCCATTTGTCCTTGAACCGTTTTACCCGGGAGTGATTACTTCTATTCTGGTATTTTTCGCAATTAGTAAAGAACAAAAATAAAATAAATTGAGAAAAATCCTTGTGTTATAATATCGTAATATCATAATATCATGATATAAATAATAAGGATAAATGGGTCTTAATTAAAATGATTGAAGAATTTGTCGCAACCAAGATTTCTAAATTATTTCATGTTTTATCAAATGAAGTTAGAATTAATATTATTTACTCACTCATGGAGAACGAAAGTCTAACTGTTACGGAATTATCTGAAAAATTAAGCATTCCACAAAACACATTATCTTCTCATCTAAAACTTTTATATGAAGGATCTTATATTGATAAGGAGCAAAACTGGAGAAACGTCAATTATTCGGTCAGAGAAAATAAACTGTATGAATTATTTGAAATTGCATTATCAATTCTTGACGATAAATGGAAAGGCAACTGGGATAAGTTAAATTCAGCTATACGTGAATTAGATAAGATCGCTAACGGTAATAATAAGAAGTAAATTCCTAATGAGAAAGGATTTCAAATGACAAAAGATAAAATGCAAGTAGGAGAAATATCAAAACCTCGTTTTGAATTTCGAACCTTTGGGCAAGATTTTGATGGAGCGGAAGAGCGAATGGCTCGATTATCCGTTCCAATTCCGGAGAAACTATGGATGCGTCATTCTCCCGAGACGTATATCATGTCTCGAACCAACGATATCAATAATACGAAAATTCGCGATGGAAAACTGGATATCAAGACCTACGTTCAAACCAAAGACGGACTTGAACAATGGAATCCGCTGACAAAAACGGAATTCCCGATTTCCGTTGACTTTCTAAAAAGTGATATCTTTCCTGCGTTTCAAGTTGAGATGCCGCACTTTGATAAAACCGAATACACCACAGAAGAATTTCTTGTAATGGTGCAAGAGCATCCTGATCTGCAGGCTGTCAGTGTGGTGAAAGAACGCTATGGGTATATGGTCAACGAAACCCTCTGTGAAGTCGGGTTTGTCTTAATCAACGGTGCCGAAGTCGTTACCATTAATTCTGAATCAACAGAAATTGAAGATGTGCTTAAAACACTCAAAGAATGTCATCTTGAAGGCTATGAAAATATCAACTACCTACAGGCAATCAAACGAGTCCTTGGGTGGATAGA
>JACNKV010000042.1 GCA_014381855.1 Fidelibacterota bacterium
GTGAGTGTTTTGGTCACAGTAAGTCACTTGCAAGTTCTGCCAATGGTGACCGTTCTCCTTTCTCAAGCGTTACATGAGCAAAGACTTTTTGACCGCGCATGCGGTTTATCATGTATGAGAGTCCATTAGACAAAGTATCGAGGTAAGGTTGGTCAATCTGATAAATATCGCCGGTAAACACAATTTTAGTTCCTTCACCGGCACGGGTGATGATTGTTTTAACTTCATGCGGGGTTAAGTTTTGAGCTTCATCCACGATAAAAAACACCTTCTGAAAACTACGCCCGCGGATGTATGCTAAAGGCGTTATCAGCAGTTTGTCGGATTCTTGCATGTCGTTGATTTTTTGGAACCGGTCATCTTCTTCACGGAATTGATGTTTTATGACGGAAAGATTATCATAAAGCGGCTGCATATACGGATCGATTTTAGATTCAATGTCGCCCGGAAGATACCCAATATCTCGATTGCTAAGCGGAACGATAGGTCGTGCCAAAAATATTTGGCGATACATCGATCGGCTTTCTAATGCACCGGCAAGTGCGAGCAATGTCTTTCCTGTACCTGCTTTTCCGGATAATGTTACCAACTGAATGCGCGGATTCGTTAACGCCTTTAGTGCAAAGGACTGTTCTGCATTTCTTGGTGTGATTCCATATGCCGGTTGTTTGTTTACACGGACGTAATAATCATCAAATGCATCATAGGTTGCCAACACAGATTTTTGCCCATTCCTTAGAATGAAATTCTCGTTCGGTTCCGGCTGAATATTTTCTTCTACAACAGCCGCTTCAACTTGAAAAGGCTCTGTGTGAAGTGTGTCTATCGTCGAACCTTTCACATTTTCAAATAAGCGGATCCCCGTATAAAGTTTATCCACACTTTCTATTTTGTCGGTAGTATAATCTTGTGCCAAAAGTCCAAGGGATTTTGCTTTCAGCCGAAGATTCGTATCTTTTGAGACAAGGATGACCGTTCGGTCAGGGATTGTTTTTGATAGTCGAAATGCGTTGTTCAGGATGCGGTTATCAGGCGTATCCTCGCTGAAAACAGAGATGAGTTCCTCATCCCAAGCATTATCAACTACCACGCGAATTTTACCATGATCCTCATCAAGAGAAACACCGTCTTCGAAAAGGACATCGCCGGTAATACTGTCCAAAGTCCGCAGGAAATCTCTTGCGTGAAAATTTATCAATTCATGTCCGCGTTTGAAATTATCCAGTTCTTCTAGAACGGTGATTGGGATGGCAATATCGTGTTCATCGAAGTGTAGAAATGAAGCGGAGTCGTGTAGGAGGACATTTGTATCGAGAACAAATATTTTTGGTTTAGTTTTCTTTTTCTTTTTTGGCACAATAACTCCTTTGAAACAGTATTATTGAAGAATACCTAAGCAAATTTACCGCTGATTATTTCGCAGAGCAAGAGGGTTAATCAGGGAAAACGATTTTGGAGTGAATTGCCTGTCTGCCCGCCATTGGTTCGGAGGGCCTGCCCGGAACAGACGGGTCCGCTAAAATTTTTCAGGCTGGTGTCGGTGCTACGCTGACTAAGGATTCTAAGCGTAATAATGGAAAATGTTGGAGAAAGGAGAAACTATCAGTCTGCGCGCCGGTATTTACGATGTTGATTCAACACGTGAACACATTAACACTTTATCTGTAAATTCCTTCAAAGAGTTTAGGAGAATATTATGTTTCAGCCAGATTTATTCAAAGGGAAAACCATACTTGTTACCGGTGGCGGAACAGGATTAGGAAAATCTATGTGCGAACGGTTTGGTGAATTGGGAGCTAATCTTGTTATCTCCAGTCGTAAGCAGGATGTGTTGGATGCTGCGGCTGATGAGTTACAAAAAACCGGTGCAGTTGTACTTCCGGTTGCCTGTGATGTCAGAAAACCCCGGGAGATTAAAGACCTAGTTTCCAAATCGTTGGAAGCATTCGGTACTATCGATATCTTGGTAAATAATGCCGCCGGGAATTTCATTTCCCCAACGGAAAATTTATCCGAAGGGGCGTTTAAAGTTATTGTGGATATAGTCCTAAACGGAACCTTCAATATGACCCAAGCAGTTGGAAAAGTAATGCGTAAAGCGGGGCAAGGAACAATCCTGAATATCGTTACAACCTATGCATGGACCGGCAGTGGATATGTCGTTCCATCTGCAGCGGCAAAAGCGGGTGTTTTAGCCCTTACCCGATCGTTAGCAGTGGAGTGGGCAAAACATGGCATTCGATCCGTTGCAATTGCCCCGGGACCGTTCCCAACGGAAGGTGCATGGAGCAGATTGGCTCCACCAGGACTGGGGTTCGAAAAAAAGATGAAAAAACGCATTCCGCTTAATCGGTTTGGAAAGCATGAAGAATTGGCGAACTTAGCCGCGTTTTTGATTAGTGATTATGCCGGATATATCAATGGTGAAGTCGTTACAATCGATGGGGGTGAGTGGTTGAAAGGTGCCGGAGAATTCAATGACTTGGAGAAAGTTCCCAAAGCGGCGTGGTCACTGTTAAATATAATGAGAAAGAGTAAAAAGAAAGTGTAACCAGACGGTGATTATTTAAAATAACTGGTTTAACCACGAAGTAATATGCTCCCCGAATAAACGATAAATAAGAACTGTGTATGGGAAGGTTACAGCAAATAATGACAAAGGGGATATCCTCATTTCTTTGGCAAACGGGTTATCTTTTTGATGTTCAGTGTACCAAGATTTAATGCCTTTTAACGTCCACCACGCAAGAAACCCGGACAGAATAAAAATAGACAGAAGCACAAGTTGATCTAATCCTGAGAGCGCATTAAGCCAGCGTGAAAATTTCATAAAGTCTTCCTCAAAATCGTTTTGAATTCGGAGAGAATCATCGCGGTTGCTCCCCAAACTTTTTTCTTATCAAACAAATAATATGGCAACAAAATATTCTGTCCCTGAAAATTTACCGTTTCTTCATGAACAAAATTTTCGTTCAGTAGTTCAATAATAGACACAGAAAAAAGATGATAAACTTCGTTGGTATCCGGTTTGGGTGAAGGGCTGTCTGGCATCCACCCGATGAAAGGATGTACCATAAATCCTGTAAACGGAATGAATAGAGGTGTTAATTTTCCCAAGATCGAAATCCCATCTTCATCAATTCCGATTTCTTCATGCGTTTCCCTTAACGCAGTGTCGGACAATGATTCATTTTTCTCCTGCACACCACCGGGAAGGGAGATTTGTCCTTTGTGATGTGCAACATCGTGTGTGCGTTGTGTCAGAAAAAAACGGATATCCTGTTTTGCCGGGTGTAATAAAATCAAAACAGCAGAAGGAATAGCTTGGTCTTCAGAGTAAGGCGGATCAAACGTAGTTCGTGGCTGCGTTATCATCCGCTGCTGGGCACGCTTACCCGGGAGCATACCGTTAAGCGTCGGTGTGAGTTTATCTGTGAGAGAAAAAATATCCATAATCAGTCTGGAAAAGTACAGTGTTTTTTGTGTAATCTGCACCCCCTAATCAAGGGGGAATTATGTCCATGTATGTGCGGAAAGATAAAACAGGCAGGACAGGAAACGGGAATTAATATGAAAATTAAACACATTATTTGGGATTGGAACGGCACGTTGCTGGACGATCTTTGGTTGTCAATAAAAGCTATCAATATTGTTCTTAAGCGGTATCATCTCCCTGAGATTAATGCGGATCAATATCTTGAGATATTTACGTTCCCAGTTATTGATTACTACGAACGACTCGGGTTTGATTTTAAAAAGAACCCGTTTAAAGTCGTCGGAACAGAGTTCATCGAGGAGTACACAAAGCGACAGCTAAAACCGGCATTACACGAGAGTGCAATGGAGCTAATAACTTGTCTTCAGCAAAATGGCGTGACCCAGTCTATCTTATCCGCGGCAAGGCAGCAAATGTTGGATAAATTAATAAAACATCACGATCTACAATCGTTTTTTGTTAACGTCATTGGGCAAGATGATCATTATGCACATGGAAAAACAAATGCCGGAAAGGTTTGGGTAAAATCGCTGGATGTTCAACCGCACGAAGTGTTGTTTGTCGGTGACACTCTTCATGACTTGGATGTTGCCAAAGCCATCGGTGCGGATTGCGTACTTGTGGCAGGAGGACACACCGGTTATCATCGTTTAGCAGACTCAAATGCAACAGTATTTAGAAATTTGCGGGAATTAAAATCATGGCTTAATGAAAATAGTTATTGCGAAGAATCATAAGAAACCAGCACATTCCATACAGATGAAAGCAGACAATACACTTCAAACTCTACGTGAAAAAATAGATGAGATCGATCAAGAGATTTTAGATCTCCTGGTTCAGCGCATGGAGGTAGCACGATCGGTCGGTGATATCAAGAAACAAATTGAGATGGCCGTAGAAGATAAAGACCGTGAACAGGCAATTCTGAATCGTTTGTATGGGTTAACTGATGATCCCCTGACTCGCAAGCAAATCAAACGAATCTTTACGTCCATTTTTCACACAGCAAAAGATGTTCAGAAAACGGAGGAATAATTTCTTGCACTTACGCCGTTTCTTCACTTAACTTTCCCTCGATGAAAACATCATATTATTACTTTAGATACGCTACGGATGGGTTGGAAGACTGTCCCTGAGAAACCTGTGTGTTCAAGGTAAAAGATTCCAACCCCGATAAAATCGGGGTTTTTTAATAACAAAAACACAACGAAGACAATAATGACAAAAATCGGAATTATGGGCGGAAAAGGAAGCTTTTCTGAACAAGCGGCACACGTATTTGCCGAGAACCACGGAATCGAAGCCTACTTACTTGAATATCTAATATCGTCGGCCTCAGTGTTAGACGCCGTAGAAAAAGAAGAAGTAAACTATGGAATTTTTGCGATGGAAAATGCTCAGGGAGGTGTCGTCATAGAAAGCGTGGAAGCATTAGCAAAACATCGATGTACAATCGTAGAAATGTTCCATATCCCGGTGGATCAGAATCTTTTAGGACTTCAAGGAAGCCATATCGGAGATATTACTGAAATCCACTCTCATCAACAGGCGTTGCGTCAATGCCGAAATTACCTTGCAGAACATTTTTGGACCAGACCGTTGATAGAAACTGACGATACAGCAGAAGCCGCACGTCGTCTGTCAGAGGGAAAACTGGAGAAAACAGCGGCGGTTATCGCAAATAAAGCCTGTGCGGAATTGTACGATTTGGCTATTTTGCAAGACAGTATCCATGACCTGAAGCATAACTTGACACTTTTTCTTGGTGTTAAAAAATTGTAAAAAGAATGAAAAATATAAGTATAATAGGATTCGGCAGATTTGGGAAAGTTCTTGCGAATATCCTACAAAAAGGATTTGTCATCAAAGCTTATGATCCGAAGATTCAGTCACCATTCCCGGGAGTGGAATTTGTATCGTTGGAAGAAGCTGTTACAGAAAAAGTGATATTCATCGCTGTTCCGATTAATCAATTTGAATCAACGATCGAGACGATTGTTCCCATGTTGAAAGGGAAAAAGACTCTTATTGATGTCTGCTCCGTAAAAACGTATCCCGTAAAATTGATGTTAAACATTCTGCCTGAATCGATTGGGGTTATCGCAACGCACCCCATGTTCGGACCGGATTCTTTCTTGTCCAATCGAAAATTAAAAATGATGATGAACAATACCCGCGATACACATAAACAGTTTAATTTCTGGAAACGATTTTTTAGAGATCAAGGGATACACATCATAGAAATGTCTCCGGAAGAACACGATCGTTTAGCGGCTCAGACTCAAGGAGTCACCCATTTTCTTGGAAGAATGCTGAAAGAATATGGAATCAAAAAAACACAAATTGATACTCAAGGATTCAAGGATTTACTAGATCTAGTTGAGCAAACATGTCATGATACGTGGGAACTTTACGCAGATTTGCAACGATACAATCCATATACAAAAGATATGATAAAAAACCTGAGAATTGCGACAGAAACGCTTGATAATCGTTTAACAGAAGAATAACATGCAGAGTTGGCAAAAAAACAGTTGGCGTAAATTCGTCGTAAAGTACGCTCCCGATTATCCGGACGGCCATGAACTGAGTGCTGTCGAAAAAACGCTTGGTGCTTTTCCGCCATTGGTGTTTGCTGGAGAAGTTCGTTCGTTAAAAGAAACATTAGCAAACGTTGCTGAGGGGCAGGGATTTTTACTGCAGGGAGGGGATTGTGCCGAAAGTTTTAGCGAGTTTGATGCGGATGCCATTCGTGACACATTTCGAGTCATCCTACAGATGGCGGCAATTCTCACATACGGAACAAAATTACCCGTTATAAGAATGGGACGTATTGCCGGCCAGTTTGCCAAGCCCCGGTCTCAATCTTATGAAGTTAAACACGATGAAAAATTGCCAAGTTACATGGGAGATATCATCAACGGAATCGAGTTTGATTCTAAAAATAGAACACCGGATCCAACCCGGATGCTAAAAGCATATTCCCAAGCAGCTTCAACCCTCAATTTGCTGCGAGCCTTTGCAGACGGAGGATATGCCAATCTCAAACATGTCCATTCATGGAATATGGGATTTGTGAAAAGCGATCCGCAAGGAGACAGATATCGGCATTTGGCAGACCAAATTCAGGAAAATCTACAGTTTATGGAGGCGATGGGCATTGATTCGAGCAATACTCCCCAACTGAGGAAAGTAGATTTTTACACAAGCCACGAAGCACTGCTATTGCCTTTTGAGGAAGCGTTAACACGGCAGGATTCTACCTCCGGGCTCACCTACGACACATCAGCGCATTTTGTTTGGATTGGCGACAGAACTCGGTTCGCTGATAGCGCACATGTGGAATTTTGTCGTGGTATTGAAAATCCGATTGGTATTAAATGCGGGCCGTCAATCGATCCGGATGAGCTTATTCGACTTCTTGACATCCTAAACCCGGATGATTCTGCCGGGCGGATTACCCTTATCACGCGTTTTGGATACGAAAAAATAGACTCTATTTTACCTAGGTTGATAAAACGAATAGAATCAGAGGGACGAACGGTTGTCTGGTCCTGTGACCCGATGCACGGAAATACGATTAAAAGTAGCCGTGGATTGAAAACTCGTCCTTTTGAACACGTGTTGACCGAAGTGAAACATAATATCAGAATTCACCATGCTGAAGGAACACACGCCGGCGGAATTCATTTAGAGATGACAGGGCAAGATGTCACAGAATGCACGGGGGGAATTGCGGATATTTCTGATGAGGATTTAACCAACCGATATCGTACGCACTGTGACCCACGATTGAATGCAACTCAGGCAATTGAGTTGGCATTTCTTGCCTCAGAAGAGCTAAGCCGAAGTAATAATGGCGATTTGTGGTAAATTAAAATTCCCGGGAGATAAATCGATTTCTCATCGGGCACTTATGTTAGCCGCCTTAGCTGATGGGACAAGTGAAATAACCAATCTATCTACCGGAGTCGATGTTGAAACCACCAAGAAATGTTTAGAGAACTGCGGAATAACATTTATCAACGTAGGAACTTCCGTTAAGATTGAAGGTGGGTCGTTACAATCTCCTGTTGATGAATTAGATTGCGGGAATTCCGGCACGACGGCACGGCTTCTCATGGGATTGCTTGCCGGGCAAAAAACTGCGGCGAAGTTTATCGGAGATGGGTCTTTATCAGAGCGTCCGATGAAGCGTGTGATTGATCCGTTGGAAAAAATGGGAGCAACGATTAACAGCATAGAGAATCACCTTCCGCTTTCATTGTCGATTGAAAATCTTACCGGGATTCGTTACGAATTGCCGGTTGCAAGCGCGCAAGTGAAATCTGCGATATTGTTAGCAGGGTTAGGAGCCGACACTCCAACAACCGTTATAGAGCCCATTCCAACACGAAATCACACTGAAAACATGTTAAGCAAACTTGGTGCGGAGATTAACACGCATGAAAACACCATTACTGTCTATCCATTAATTAATAGATTAAATCCGTTTAAAACGACCATCCCCGGTGACCCATCAACCGCTGCCTTTTTTGCTGCCGCTGCGGCGATGATTTCACAGTCTGATTTGATGTTGGAAGGAATTTCTACTAATCCGACTCGCTCCGGATTTTATACAGCATTAAAACAGATGGGTGGAAATGTAGAGATCTTGAATCAATTGAGTGAACAGGGAGAGTCCCGTGGAGATATTTGTATTGTTTCCAATCCGCTAAATGGAATTAATATCGCTAAAGATATGGTGCCCGGTCTCATAGATGAACTTCCGATTCTTGCGATATTGGCAAGTCAAGCTGAAGGTGTAACAGAAGTAACCGGTGCCAAAGAATTAAGGTTTAAAGAGTGTGACCGTATCCATGCTATTTGTATGAATTTGGGGAAAATGGGTGCCAACATAACGGAATTAGAGGACGGATTTGTGATTGAGGGTCCAACAAAGCTTCGAGGTGGGTATGTACGCACATTTAATGATCACCGTATCGCGATGGCATTTACAATTGCGGGACTTGTTGCAGATGGCGATGTGACTCTTGATAATCAACACTGCGTGGATATATCATTTCCACAGTTTTATGAATGGTTGAAAATTGTAAGGTGAAACAGTGAGAATCATCGCAGACAGACTTGAACTAGTCGGGGAGTATTATTTCTCAAAAAAACTTCAGGAAATTGAGGAATTAGGTGACCCTCCTGTTATAAATTTGGGGATGGGGAACCCGGATATTCCTCCGCCCTTGGGTGTGTCAGAAGCTCTGTCGGTTGCTGTGAACCAACCAATGAACCATGGATATCAACCGTACAGAAGTTCAATTGAGTTACGGAAAGCAATTGCTACTTGGTACAAACAAAATTATGCAATAAATCTTATCCCTGATAGTGAAATACTTCCTATAGCAGGGTCAAAGGAAGGTATCACGCAATTATCATTAGCGCTGTTAAATCCCAGGGATGAAGTGCTCGTTCCAGACCCCGGTTACCTGACCTATACATCAGCAGCCCATCTTGCAGGTGCGGTGCCAAAACCGTATGATTTGACAGAGAAAAAAGGCTGGTTCCCTGATTTCGATAAAATAGTCTCCAGCGGAGTGGAAAATGTAAAAATGATGTGGGTTAACTATCCGCATATGCCGACAGGTGCAAGCGGGGATAAAAATGTATTTCAAAAACTTATAGAGTTTGGACAAGAGCACAATATTCTTATCTGTCATGATAATCCTTATAGCTTTATTTCAGATACATCTAAAGTGAGTATACTCTCAATTAATGGGGCTAAAGAGACATCTGTAGAATTAAACTCCCTTAGTAAATCTTATAATATGGCAGGATGGCGTGTGGGGATGATGGTTGGAAGGTCTGACTTAATTCATGCAGCGCTTCAAGTAAAAAGCAATATGGATTCAGGGTTATTTTTTCCTATTCAACAAGCAGCTATTGAAGCGCTAAAAACCCCGACAAGTTGGATTATTAACTTGAATAACACGTATTCAAAACGTCGGAAAATAGTGTATAAAGTTCTGGATAGTTTGGGTTGTAATTATATAGAACACCAAGCCGGACTATTTGTGTGGGCAAAAATCCCGGTAAAATATAAAAATGGGGATGAATTTTCGGATTGGCTATTAGAGAAACATCATATTTTTGTCACTCCCGGTTCAGTATTTGGAAAAAACGGAGAAGGCTATGTAAGAGTTTCTTTGTGTGCAAATCAAGAAACATTGCATCAAGTGAAAGAGCGGCTTGCATGAAGCATTTTGCGGTTATCGGAAATCCTATTGTTCACAGCCTGAGCCCGGCGATGTATGCAAAAGTATTTTGCGACTTCGGATTAAATGCTGACCATCAGGCACTTCAAGTTCGTCATGATTCATTATCGGAACTTATGTTAACAATGCGAAACGGAGATATTGACGGATTAAACGTAACGATTCCGTATAAACAAGCGGTGATTCAGTTTTTAGATGAGATAGATGAGTATGCTAAAGATATTGGTGCTGTAAATTGTATCAGCGCAAAGAATGGAAAATTGAAAGGCTACAATACAGACTGGATTGGTTTTATACAGTCGTTGAAGCAATTAAATATTATTAATATTCCTAACCGACATTTTGTTGTCGTTGGTGCCGGAGGTGCTGCCAGTGCGGTGGTGTACGGATTGGTTCAAAAAAAAGCAAAAAGTATTTTCATCATCAATCGAACTGAAACAAAGGCGATCTCATTAAAAAACAGATTTGCTGATGCTGATATTCAAGTGATGCAATGGGAAAATATTCCTAACAACATTTTGAATTCTGCCATCATTGTAAATGGAACTTCTGTTGGAATGTCGCCAAACATAAATCAATGTCCGGTTCCGAAAGACTACATAAAATCCGGTCAAATTGCGGTGGATATCATTTATTCTCCATTATGGACGCAATTTCGTAAATTGTACAGTGAAATTGGAGGGAAATCTATTTCGGGAATGCCCATGTTGGTTTTACAGGGATTAGCTGCAATGGATATTTGGTATGATAAACCGCTATCAAAGCAGATAAACGTTCTTGATTTAATACACTATCTTGAGAAAAAACTATGATGAATAAAATTCGATTTCTTACAGCCGGAGAATCTCACGGCAAAGGACTTGTGGGCATCATCGAAGGACTTCCAGCCGGCCTTGAAATATCTGAGGATATAATTGCAGCGGATCTTTCGCGTCGCCAAATGGGATTTGGACGAGGAAACCGAATGAAAATTGAACAGGATCGCGCAGAAATTATTTCCGGTGTTCGATTCGGAAAATCTTTAGGATCACCCATCGGACTTTTTATCCAAAACAAAGATTGGGAAAACTGGAAAGAAAGGATGTCGGTTGATGAACCGGTAAAACCCCAGAAGGAAGTAACGATTCCTCGTCCGGGGCATGCGGATCTTGCCGGTACACAAAAATTTGGTTTTACAGATATTCGAAATGTATTGGAACGATCCTCTGCGCGTGAAACTGCGATGCGTGTTGCCTTGGGTGCTATCTGTCGAAAACTGCTGAAAGACGTTGGGATTGAAGTCGGAAGTCGTGTGGTGCAGATTCATACAGCTATAGATGATACTCCAATTTCTGACAAAACAACATTAGAGGAAATGAATCGCCTCTCAGATCAATCACCAGTAAGATGTTTGAACTCTGAAGCAGAAGCGAAAATGATTGAATCTATCCAAAATGCGATGGACGAGGGAGATTCTGTCGGCGGTATATTTGAAGTGATAGCAACCGGCGTTCCGGTTGGGTTAGGTTCGTATACGCATTGGGATCGTAAACTCCAGGCGCGTTTAGGGGAAGCGATTATGTCTATTAATGCCATCAAAGGGGTTGAGTTTGGACTTGGCTTTGGGTTGGCATCGAAATACGGTAGTGAGATCCATGATGAAATTGGTTTTGAAAACGGACATTATGTGCGGTATACTAATAATTCCGGTGGAATTGAAGGCGGCATGAGTCATGGTGAACCAATCGTGATTCGTGCGGTGATGAAGCCGATTCCTACACTCACAAAACCATTGATGTCTGTAGATATTATGTCCAAAGAACCAAAAAAGGCACATAAAGAGCGTACGGATTCTTGTGCGGTTCCTGCTGCATCAATCGTCGGAGAAGCGATGGTGTGTATCATCCTGGCAGATGCTTTACTGGATATGACAGGTGGGGATACGATTGGACAGATAAAAGAAAATATGACAAAGAGGATGAGTCATTAATGAATCGCACATCGCTCATATACCTTACCGGCATGATGGGCAGCTGGAAAACTACCGTTGGGAAAAAACTGGCAAAAGCACTTAGCTTATCGTTTGTGGATATTGACGACGAGGTGGAAAAAATCACAGGAAAAACGATTAGCGATGTGTTTAGAAGAGACGGAATAACACATTTTCGGAATCTTGAAACGTATGCGTTGAAGAAAACATCGCAAGCAAAGAACACTGTTATTGCTACCGGTGGCGGGATTGTATTAAAACCAACAAACAGGGAAATCATGATGGAAAATGGCTTTATTGTCTTATTAAAAGCCTCTCCGAATGTTTTAGCAAGAAGAATACAAAATATACAGACACGACCTGTTCTCAAAAGCAATCTGCCAATTATTTATCAACTGGAAACATTGTGGGAAGAACGGCGTCCATATTATGAAGATATAGCAGACTACACATTGAACACTGATTCATTGTCTCCAAAAAACATAACTGATACCATTAAAGAATATCTCACATCACAGAATGCAAACGATTAATGTAAACCTCGAAAAACGAGCTTATCCGATTCAGATTGAAAGGGGTGGGCTCTTAACATTTTCTAATAGGATAAGCGAAAAATATCCTAATCGTCATTGGGTGATTATTACACAGCCAAACCTCGCCGAACGCTACGGAACACACTTGAAGCAATCTATGCAAGAAGCAGGGTTGCAAACAGACCTCATCACCATTCCTGTGGGTGAATCGGCAAAAACATTATCACAGATTGAACGCCTGTACACCAAATTGGTGAGTAGACGATGCGATCGCGGAACAATGTTGATTGCATTAGGTGGTGGTGTGGTAGGAGATGTAACCGGATTTGTGGCGGCGACATACATGCGCGGAATTGATTATATTCAGTTGCCGACAACGCTGTTGGCGATGATTGATTCATCCATTGGAGGTAAAACCGGTGTTAATCTTCCGCAAGGAAAAAATTTAGTTGGTGCGATATATCAGCCAAAAGAAGTCATGATAGATCCAAATTTTCTTGACAGTCTGCCAATTAGAGAAAAAGTTTCGGGTTTTGCGGAAATGTTAAAGTACGGGCTGATTCGAGATAAAGACTTTTTCCAAAGGATTTCCGACTCGTCCCCAATCACCGATTTAGATAATGATTATCTGTTGGAACAAAGTATTATTCGTTCTTGCGAGATCAAGGCAGAGATTGTGTCATTGGATGAATGGGAATGCGGTTTGCGCCGAATTTTGAATTTTGGTCATACAATCGGACATGCGTTGGAAATTTTATCCGGACCGGATATCCTTAGGCACGGAGAAGCCGTCGCATATGGAATGCTTTGCGCAGGATTCATCTCATATAAAAAAGGAATGTTAACAGAAAAAGAGTGGGCTGAAATTGAAGATTCCATTCGAAAATTACACTTGCCTAAATTTGAAATCCCGACGATAGAAGATATTTTACATTCAATTAAACATGACAAAAAAAATCACTCATGGAAACGCCATTTTGTTTTACTTGATGGAATCGGGAATGCTGTCGTTTCAGATCAAGTGTCTGATGACGAAATTAGGACATCATTGGAGGTGCTGTGAAAGTATTAATCATAAATGGACCGAATTTAAATTTGCTCGGACTGCGAAATCCAGATGTATATGGTGAGGTTACATTAGAGCAAATTGAATTGTGGCTGAAAGATAAATCGAAACCTCTGAATGTTGAATTACAATTTTTTCAATCGAATCACGAGGGAGCTATTATCGATACAATTCATGATGCAATGAAGTGGGCAGATGGTATTATTATAAACCCCGGAGCGTTTACCCACTACTCGTATGCAATTCGTGACGCAATCTCTGCGGTAATTTTACCAACGATCGAAGTTCATTTAAGCGATATAATGAATCGTGAAGATTTTAGAAAAATATCTGTGATTGAACCAGTGTGTGTCGCTCAAATAATCGGACAAGGGAAATTTGGATACTTGGAAGGATTACATCAATTAATTCACATAAAAAAAAGCGCATAAAATGAAACAACAAATTAAATGGATTGCATTAATTCTAATCTTTACCTCAGTTGGGATTTCGCAAACAGAACTCCCAAGCGGCATTTCTGTCCATCGGCTGAATAATGGGATGGATGTCATCTTGATCGAAAATATATCTTTGCCAATGGTAGGTGCAAATGTGGTTGTAAAAACAGGTTCTGCTTACGAAACGTATGCAACAAGCGGAATGAGCCATATGTTGGAACATTTGCTTTTTAACGGGACAACGTCTAGAACGCAGAAAGAACTCTATGATGATGTAGATAGAATCGGTGGATATAGCAACGCCAACACCGGAGAATATTATACTAATTATATGATGGTGACACCAACGGAACGCATCCAATCCGGAATGGAAATTCAGGCAGATATGTTGTTTAATTCTATTCTCCCGGAAGAAAAGTATGAGAAAGAGAAGGGAATTGTTCTTGAAGAAATTGCCCAAAGTTTAGCGAGACCGGGGACACAAATTGAAACAGATATTCAATCTATATTATTTGGAGGGCATTCATTATCTCTTCCCACTTTAGGCACATATTCCACGATTGAATCATTACCCTTGGCATCGGTTCGGGAATACTATGACGGAAATTATGTTCCCAATAATATGATTTTGAGTGTCATTGGAAATTTTGATTCATCTGTAATGTTGGAATGGGTGAAGAACATTTATGGCAAACCAAGTCCCGGCTCTGTATTTCGTCCACAAGATGCGGATTTCAATACAGGGTTCGACAAATCCAAGCAACCCACAGGTGGCGTGTTTCATCGCTCCCATGCCGACACAACCACAATGGTTCACCTTGCGTTTGAATTACCTTCAAACCCGGTTCATGGTGTTTTTGATTTGATGGAAGAAACACTTTCGGTAAAAATAGAAAAAGTTCAAACAGCTGCAATAAAGAAATTCGGATCACATATTCAATCCGTTACATGTCATATTCGACAATCGCCCATAGGCAATTTCCTCGTGGCAAAAATAACCATGAATTCAGATGAAAATATCGGTAAATTGATTATATTCCTTTCCGACCAAATTTCCAATATAAAATTTTCAATAAGAAAAAATGCCGTTTCTGCTTTTACCTCAGCACAAAAAACGTCCTTTTATAAAAGTTTGGAAAAACCACACATGTTCGGGATTTACAATGCTCATGTTTTTGCTGAAAAAGGAATTGATGGATTTCTAACATCCTTTGAAAAAGAATTATACTTCAAAGCGGCGGATGCCCTGAGACGCTTAAAAATCGATGAAAATCCAACGGTTATTATACATCATCCCATGGATACTGACTCAGACGAATCTGCCAATTCTACTTCCGCGCAATTATTTGACCATGACGGAACCGGTACTACGCTCATTGCAAAACAAAATGTATCCAGTCCTCTGTTAGCGGCTCATTATTTGTTTAAGCATAAATCTATGTTTGAAAATGAATTTGGTAATGATGCAGCAAAAATACTTCACGATTGCTTCGGGCAGCGGATGAAATCAGACAAAATTCAAAAGCAGATAGAACCATTTGGATTTACATTTACGGTTAATGATAATCCGTGGATTCCGATGGATAATATTTATCTCCATGATGATTTTGGGTATATCCGTGTGGAAGGTTTGGCGGACGAATTAGAGGCTGCGATTCATTTCTTGAAGGATGCGTTTTTAAATTTTATTCCCACAAGATCTGAATTTTTGAAAGCAAACACACCTTCATTTGGTGGAATGAGTCGAAAAAATGTAGCAAAGGAAAAATTCAATACATTAGTGGATGAGCAGATATACGAACAGTTTCGAAGTGAATACGACTGCCCAGAGCTGACTTATGAGTCACTTTTAGATTTTGCAGAAAAATATTGGACACCGGAGAATGTAATTTTGTCTTTTGTTTCTCCAAGTTCGCCGGAAAATGTGAATCAATTGTTTTCGGGATTTGGTGCTGAAAAAGAAAAAGACTTAATCTCACCTAAAGAAAAAGTGTATAGAGCGAACACAAATACAGTATCCATTGAAGAAGATGGTGGCGGAGAACAATCCTACCTATTCTGGGGTTTTATGAAAAATATGGAAGAAGCCGATAAACCGGCATTGAAAGCATTATCACTTATTTTATCAGATAAAATTGTGTTTGATATTCGTGAGAAACAAGGAATGGCGTATCGAATTTCTGCCGGTATTTCTCAACGTGATGATATAGCCTTATTTTCCATCAATTTTGGAACGCGACCAGAAAATGTCGATAAGCTTCTTCCACAATTCTCGGGTTTTTTCTCAATGAATATGCTCACAGATGTGGATGAAGCTTCCGTAGAAAAATCTGTAAATATGTATTTGGGACGGATGATGTTTCGCAGGCTTTCTAGTATCAATCAAGCTTATTATTTAGGCCATTCCCTTTATTTTGATGGTGACATGAATGCGGATTCAGAATTTTTGGAAGGATTAAAAGCTGTAAGGCTTGATGATGTGAAGCGTGTTGCAAAAAAATATATGGATGGGAAAAATCCAATTTCAATTACGGTTAGATAATTTAAAGGAAAATCATGAAACACATTTTAATCTTAACACTTTTACTTCTCACAGCTTGTAAAGAAACGGATGTTGCAATTGTGGAATTTGAGTCTCACCATATCCAGCTAAATATCAATGTGGATAAACATTTTGCAGATATTTCTGATTCTGGAATAATGAAAGTTTCTAAAGGTTGGAACCTTTTTACACTAAATGGCTCTGTCAAAATTCAATCCTTTAATGTAGAAGGATCTGAAGTAGCGTATCGATCATTTTCATCCAAAGATTCTTCCAATGTGCCCGTGGAATTCAGGGATAAACTTCCCCAAGGAAACCCAAACGAAGAAGAACAAATCATTGCCTTTCAATCAAAGACCACTACCCAAAAATCCTTTTCAATTTCCTATTCTGGGGAATTTTATGAAAATGTAGAAGATGTCCATTTTTCCAATGAAAATGTGGGTCGGGAAGTTACAGCCACCATTTCTGAACAAGGCGCATACTTTAGCCCTGCCGGTAGCTATTATCCCATGGGAAATGAATCTATGGCAAGCTTCAAACTCACAGCAAATATTCCTGATGCTTGGGAATCAATCAGCGACGGGAATCGTTTATCCAACGAAACGAAAGATGGTCGAAAAATCCAATCTTGGGGAAACCCATTTAAAAATGATGGCAATATGTTTATGGCTGCCCCTTTTGTGACCAAATCTACATGGGTAGAGGACATTGAAGTTGCCTGTTATTTCTTTGAAGCAGATACCGGGTTGTTCGATCAATATCTTCCGGCTACAGCCGGATATATTCGTCAATATTCAGAATTGATCGGTCCGTATCCTTATGAGCGATTTACGGTAGTAGAAAATTTCTTTCCCACAGGATATGGAATGCCCGCTTGGACACTTTTAGGTCAACAAGTGATACGTCTTCCCTTTATTGTATTTACTTCTTTGGGGCATGAAGTGCTTCACAATTGGTGGGGAAATAGCGTGTATGTGGATTATGAACGCGGAAATTGGTGTGAATCTGCCACGGTTTATGGTGCAGATTATCGGTATAAACTTAAACGTTCTCCCGAAGCAGCCAGAACATATCGGAAAGATATTTTGAAACAATATGTGAATTACGTCACGGAAGAAAATGATTTTCCCATCAGAGAATTTATCAATCGAACCAGTCCGGAGACACGAACCATCGGATACAATAAAGCGATGATGGTGTATCACATGATTGAAGAAGAAATCGGGACAGAACCCTTTTTTGAAGCATGGAAATTGGTAAATACAAAACATTTGGAACAAAAGATTTCTTGGGAAGAGTGGGTGGCTGCATTCGAAGAAACATCAGGGAAAGATTTGAGTCATATTATTCCCCAATGGATTGAACAAGACGGTGCACCGATTTTGGATTTAAAAATAAATGATGCGTCTGATAATTCGATTGATTTCACATTGCTTGAAAAGAGTGGCCAATCTTATCGATTGGAAGTGCCCATCCATTTTGATAGCGGGTTTGATACAACCGTTGTTTTGAATTCTCCATCTTCATCTTTTTCTATGAAATTATCGAAAAAAGTAAATTCCATTTCGGTTGACCCAGACTTACATTTATTCCGGCGACTTTACCCGGAAGAAATTGAACCCATCCTATCTGCAGCATTCGGGAATAAAAATAAAATGTTCTATTCTGATGATGATACAACTCAATTCAAAACATTTGGAAATAATCTAACAGAAAGTGATGTAATCATTCATTCAATACAAGATATTTCCACCCAAGACAGAAGTAGCCTTCCAATCATTTTAAATCCATCTGAATCCGTAAACTATTTTTTAGAACGAATTAACATTACAGATGAAAATATTGTAATTGCAGGAAAAGCCTATCCCAGAATAGGACATACATTTATCTTAACAGGACAAGATTGGGATGGCTATAAAAACGTTTTGATTCTTTTTTCAACGGATTACGAATCACTTCCGCGCATCGGCAGGTTGGTACCTCATTACGGCAAATATTCGTATCTTGTGTTCAATGGAACAAAAAATGTAGGTAAAGGTCAGTGGAAAGTCACAGACTCACCGTTGGTTAAAATAATTAAATAACCTATTGATTATCGCCCGGTACAAAACATAAAACCCCGATGAATCGGGGTTTTTGTTTTGTGGCTCGAGCCGGAATCGAACCAGCGACACAAGGCTTTTCAGGCCTCTGCTCTACCAACTGAGCTATCGAGCCAGCAAAATTAGTCAGGGAAATTAACAGCTATAAAAAAGCAAAACAAACAGTTAGTCATAAAAAGTCGTCATAAAAATTTAGCGCTTATGGGGATTTAGGGGGTTGTAACACTACCTTTAAACACTAATTCTAAATTATAAACTATACATTAATAATTCCCTCTTCACTTCTCACGCATGGTGATGGCGACGGTCTCTTTCTTTTCGTGTTGCAGTGATTACTGTATTCGAACATTTTTTACAGGTGTAATGTTTGATTTGCGCACCCAAAGGAACCTCGAGAAGCCGATGTTTCAGTTTTCGATGTATTCGATGTAACTGTCCGTTACATTTCGGACAGACATCCGGTCGGGACATTCGGTCGATCATCCTAAGTCGCACACGGTCCATGACCATGCCCCCTGCGAACAGAATTAGAAGAATACCGATTAAATCGGATGTTTCGACTGATTTAATGATATTTACTGTCCCTGTTAATAAACCGGTAAGAGAATCTGCAATAAATCGTGCTCCAATTTTTACTCCGCTCCATATGGTATGCTTAATTTCCATTTTTTCAAGAAGAAGAAATACGCCCAAGGAAAACAACCCGAAGACAGTCATCTCAAAACGGAATTCTTCGAAAAAACTCCACCCATTATTACGGCGTCTTTTCCCTTTGCGTTTTATATCATTCATACATTACTCCAATTAATTATAATGTAAAAATTAACGAATAAATCGGTTTAGTACATAATGGTTTCATAGCTTGGATTACCAAGTTTCATGTGCATCAAATATTTTTGTCTTCAGAACACAGGTATCGTAAATTGTCCGACGGAATATTAAGAAATAATGATTAAGTCAGGAGAACACCCTTGGATATATATTCATGGAATGTGAATGGCGTTCGCGCCGCAGAACGAAAAGATTTTCTGGGTTGGCTGAGTATGGTGCAGCCCGATGTCGTCTGTTTACAGGAGACCAAAGCCCGCGTGGATCAACTTTCTTCGCATCTTATAAAAGACCATGGATATCACACTTATTGGCATTCTGCCGAGCGTCCGGGATATAGCGGAGTTGCCATATTCTGCAAAGAAAAACCCCTTTATGTACAAGAAGGTCTTGGGATAGAAAAATATGACCGTGAAGGACGAGTTCTCATCACGGAGCATGAAAACTTTTTGCTCTACAATATTTATTTTCCCAATGGACAGCGCGACCGTGAACGGCTGAATTACAAACTGGAATTTTATGAAGACCTACTGAAGATATTGGATGAACAAGTGGCTTCAGGGAATAATGTTGTCATCGGTGGTGATTGGAATACTGCGCATAAGCCGATTGATCTGGCGCGACCGAAGGACAATAAAAAAACGTCCGGGTTTTTGCCGGAAGAACGAGCGCTTTTAGATAAATATGAAGAGCACGGATATGTCGATACGTTTCGGTTATTTCACCCTGAACCAAATCGCTACAGCTGGTGGTCATATCGTTACGGTGTTCGTGCGAGAAATATCGGTTGGCGCATCGATTATTTTTGGGTAAATGAGAGTTTTGTGGATAGCGTTACTGACGCAAATATTCATGATGATGTGATGGGGTCAGATCACTGCCCGGTGTCTCTTGAAGTGCGTAGTGAATAGTGAGAAGTAAAAAGTTTTATAATATGAAGGAGTAGCAATGATTACAAAAGAAAATATTACAAAAAATTGGCTGAAACGCTATACCGGGACAAGTCCGGAAGAATTTGGCGATTGGATACTGCTGACAAATTTTCAGAATTACGTTGATAATTTTTCTGAACGATTTGATGTGCCAATAAAAGGGATTGGCGGACCTATGACATCTGCGACAAATAAGGACGGACTGAGTATCATCAACTTTGGAATTGGAAGTGCCAATGCCGCCACGGTAATGGATTTGCTTTCCGCTGTTTCGCCGAAGGGAGTTTTATTTCTCGGGAAATGCGGAGGGTTGAAAAAATCCACAGAGATTGGTCATTTCATTTTGCCGATGGCTGCAATCCGTGGCGAAGGAACCGGTGACGATTACTTCCCAAAAGAAGTCCCTGCGATGCCAACCTTTAAACTGCATAAATATGTTTCAGATATTATTGTGAAAAATAATTTGGAATATCGAACCGGCGTTGTGTACACGACGAACCGCAGGGTCTGGGAGCATGATGAGGTATTTCGAAATTATTTGCAGCAGTTGCGAGTCTTGGCCATCGATATGGAAACAGCCACCTTGTTTATTACAGGACTGGCAAATGGGATTGATCGTGGCGCATTGCTACTTGTCTCTGACAGACCGATGATACCGGATGGCGTCAAAACAGCGGAATCTGATCGGGCAATTACAAAAAAATATGTAAACCTACATCTTGAAATCGGCATTCAAGCGATGTCGCATATCGAAGATGAAGGAGAAGCGATTAAGCATTTTACGTATTA
>JACNKV010000043.1 GCA_014381855.1 Fidelibacterota bacterium
CTAGTCAAATTCGAACATTCACCAATAACCAATAACCCAGCCAAGGCGGGCAGACAATAAACAAATCATGGCTCACGCATACACACCAGGCTTAAAAGTATTACACGAATCAAAAATAATCAAAGAACGGCAGTTGCCTTTAAAAGGAAATGTTGTTGTTAAAAAAGGACAAACCGTCTCTCCGGATGATATTGTAGCGACAACCGACCTCCCGGGAAATGTACGAATGTTGAATGTCGCCAATCTACTCAATATCGATGCCCCGGACATCCGTGATGTAATGCTCCTTAAAGTAGGCGACACCGTACAAAAAAATGGAATGATGGCAGAAACAAAGGGCATTTTCGGGATGTTCAAATCACAGGCAAACTCTCCGGTTGACGGTACGATTGAAGCCATCTCTGAAGTTACCGGTCAGGTGACTCTGCGTGAAGCTCCGATTCCCGTAGAGATTGATGCATATGTCAGCGGAACCGTTAAGAAAGTCCTGCCCGAAGAAGGAGTGCTCGTTGAAACGGATGCAGTTTTTATCCAGGGGATATTTGGAATCGGCGGAGAAAACCGCGGGAACTTGGAAGTTGTGGTTGAATCGCGTGAGGATGAATTGACTGTCGATTTACTCAAACCTGAGCATGCCGGAAAAATATTGGTCGGAGGTTCGTATATCAGTTTGGCAGCGTACAAAAAGGCGATGGAGCTGAAAGTTGCCGGTATTGTTGTTGGAGGTTTCAATTATCACGATCTGGAAGATGTTCTTGGATACACACTTGGGGTGGCGATTACCGGTTCTGAAGACTTGCCAACGTCATTGATTCTAACAGAAGGATATGGACGTATCCGCATGGGATCCAGAACATTTGATTTGTTAAAACAGCATCAGGGAAAATTTGCCTCGGTGAATGGAGCGACACAGATCCGCGCCGGTGTGATTCGCCCGGAGATTGTCATTCCTTTATCGGCTGACGAATTACTTGGCGACCATAAGGATATTCATGCGTCCGAAGGAATTCAACCCGGCAGCATCGTTCGGGTGATTCGCGCGCCGTATTTTGGCAGGATGGGAACCGTTGTCAGTTTACCGGCTGAACTGCAAAAAATGGAATCTGAAACCATGGTGCGTGTTGCCGAAATTGAAATAGATGGAGAAACATTTTTGGTGCCTCGTGCAAATCTTGAAATGGTTGAGACGGATTAGATAGATAAGGATTAGGAAAAACGGTGGAAGAAAGACATACATATTTTAATCATGAAAAGTTAGAAGTGTATCAATTTTCACTGCAATTCAACAAATGGCTTTATCCATTTTGGAGCAGAATCAGAAAGAATCGTCATATGGAGAAGACCTTTGATTCCTAATCCAAATCCTAATCCGGATGAAGTCTTTATCCATAATGTCGCAAAACGCATTCAAAAATCCGGTTTGATTACTCCGGCCGTGTTATTCCTTGAAATGTCCAAACCGCTGGCGTTGCTGGGAAGTCATGCGATGATTTTCTTTGGACCGATGATTACGCCATTTATTAATGCAGAAGGGTATTACCGTGCGGCAGAAATATTTGAAGAACCGAAGAATGTTGAAAAATTAATAACCGAAATTGAAAGATTAGCAACGAATACCACGAATGAACACGAAGATATTTAAAGTAATAACGTTATTTCAATCGAACAAAAACCTTAACTTTCCATTCATAAAAATTAGTGTAATTCCACACCTGTATTGCAGGTTGGTTAAAACAAGGAGGAACAATGAAAGATAAACAATTTTGGGCAACCGGGGCTGCAATGACCATCGCCTTTCTAATTTTCTGGATGTTCGGTCATCCGGGATTTAAAGGTGAGCGGATAGTGATGTTCGTTGCGATTATAGTAATGGCAGGGACGCTCATCTATTATATCCGAATGGCGAATCGCGGGGATTCATTTTTCCTACGCACGATCCCCGGATTGAAAGCTGTAGAAGAAGCAGTCGGGCGCTCCACAGAAATGGGGAAATCGGTACTTTACGTCCCCGGAATTATGGACATGGATCAGGTAGAAACCGTCGCTGGGGTTATTGTCCTTGGGCATGTTGCCAAGATGACGTCGCGCTACGAAACAGCTTTGAATGTCCCGGTATCAAGGGCAATTGTGATGAAAGCTGCCAGAGAATCTGTGCGGGAATCGTACACATTGGAAGGACGCCCCGACCTCTTTCATGAAGATATCGTCCATTATTTGACTGACGATCAGTTCGCGTATGCAGCCGGTGTGAATGGAATAATGAACCGCGAAAAACCGGCAGCCTGTTTGTATATGGGAAAATTTTATGCAGAGTCGCTCATTTTGGCGGAAACCGGAAATTCTATTGGAGCGATTCAAATTGCAGGAACTGCTTCACAGGCACAGATTCCGTTTTTTGTGACCGCGTGCGATTACACACTAATCGGTGAGGAGTTTTTCGCTGCCAGTGCGTATTTGTCGCAAAAACCCGAACTTTTAGGCGGAGTTAAAGGGCAGGATATGCTCAAAGCCGGAATTACGGTAGCCATTATTTTATCTGTCATCTTACGGCTTTTCCATGATCTTGGATGGATTGGCTGGGATGTACTTAACTTTTTAACGGTACAGTAGGAGAAAAGCTATGATATTAAAAAGACATATACCGATTCTAATTGTTGCCGTCGTCGGATTTTTGACACTGTTTGGCTGGTTTGTAGAAAATGAGACCATCGAAGCATTTGTAAATGACGATGCGACACAATGGTATGATATTTTGGCAAGTTTCGCCATCATCCTTGGTGCGCTGAATTTGCTGAAATTGCAGGGAAGAAAAATCCTTAAACAGCAAAGCGGATGGGGATACAGCCTGTTTGCCATTGGCGGATTTATCTTCGCAATTTTAGCAGGATTTGTTATTAAAGGCAGTGAGTCTGTAGTTTGGGGTGCGCACGTTACAAGCAAAGGCACTCTCTTCAAATGGATGTTTGAATTTATTTTCACGCCGTTATCTGCAACGATGTTTGCCTTGCTGGCATTTTTTGTTGCATCGGCGTCGTACCGTGCGTTCCGCATCCGCAACTTTGAAGCCACGCTTCTATTGGTTTCAGGCATCATCATCATGCTGGGGCGCGTTCCACTTGGTAGTAGTATTTCGTCGTGGTTTGTGATGTACATTCTCATCCTGTTCGCAGGGATTACCGTCAACATGAAATTCGGTAACAAGAAAATAACTTTCGGAACTGTACTTGGAGGAATTGTCATTGTTACCATCGCAGGGATGCTCTCCGGCTGGCCGGTTGATCAGCCCGGAATATTTTATTTACCCACCCTGCAAGAGTGGATTTACTACAATCCGAATGTCGCCGGCGCACGTGCGATTATGATTGGGATTGGACTTGGTATTTTTGCTACGTCCATTCGGTACATCCTCGGAATTGAAAAATCGTATATCGGAGAATAAATCATGAAAAAAATTACAGATTTTATATTGAATATTGGGAAAATGGACAGGCGATGGATATTTTTAATCATTGCGTTGGTCGTTTTACTTCCGTTGTATTTTCCGATTGGACTACCAATTCGCCCCACAGATTCTACTCAGACTGCCTACGATGCAATGGATAAACTTCCACCCGGCTCAAAAGTTTTAGTCTCATTTGAATACGGTCCCAGTACTAAACCGGAAATTCATCCAATGACCTATGCGGTATTACGGCATTTGTTCAAAAAAGAACAAAAAGTATATATCACATGTCTCTGGCCAGACGGACAGTTTATGGCGGAAGAAGCCATAGACGAGATCGCAATTGGGGAGTTTAATCTCAATGAAGGGGAAGATTACGTTCTGCTTGGGTTCCGTCCGGGGAATGAAGCCGTTGTGAAAGGAATCGTGAGCAATATGCGGAAATTATACTCCACAGATGCCCGCGGAACCTTAACTGACAATATTCCGATGATGAAAGGAGTCAATAAACTTGCTGATTTTGACTTTATTTTTACTGCATCGGCGGGCTATCCCGGAACAGTGGAATGGGTGCAATACGGCGCGGATCCGACCGGAATTCCGATGAGTACCGGTGTAACATCAATTCAGGTGAACGAAGTCATGCCTTATGTACAAAGCGGACAAGTGAAAGGTATTTTGGCAGGTATGCCGGGAGCCGCAGAGTATGAAGCACTAGTCGGTGTTCCCGGAATTGGCACTAGCGGAATGGATGCACAATCCATTGCCCATTTGGTGATTGTACTGTTCATAGTTTTTGGAAATGCGGCGTATTTTATTGAACGTCAACGTCAGAAAAAATATTAAGGCAGGAGGAGATAATTATGACTTTCGGAACAATTCTTGGAGCTTGGATTGCCGTGTTTTTAACACTCGCAATCTTTTCATATCTTTACAAAGATAATCCGTTTTACAAAGTGGCTGAGCATGTTTTTGTTGGTGTCTCTGCCGGATATTGGGCATCGATGTTCTTTTGGACACAGATTCAACCAAACCTATTCGGACGGCTTTGGCCGGCTAGTGAGTACAGCGCAGATTCATTCTGGTACAAAATCTACGATGGACTTCATGTCTTAACTTCGTCGGTGTTTCCGGCAGGAGGGATCGATAAAGGACATGATATGCATTTAATCTACCTTCTTCCATTTGCACTTGGAATTATGATGCTCCTAAGTGTGTCGTCCAAATTGAGCTGGTTTGCCCGCTGGGGAATCGCTTATACCGTAGGTATGGCAGCAGGGTTGCGTGCGTATGGATTCCTCAATTCAAATGTTATTGCTCAGATCAAAGGATCAGCGGTACAGTTTGTTGGAGGGGATATCCCATTCTTTGCTCTCATCGGAAACAGTATTTTCAATAACGTTGTGATCTTGGTCGGAACTATTGCCGGATTGGCTTATTTCTATTTTTCAAAGGAACATAAAGGTGCTTTTGGAAAATTAACCAAAGTGGGAATTTACTTCCTGATGATCAGCTTTGGTGCTTCGTTCGGTTTCGCCGTGATGGGGCGTATATCACTGCTCATCGGACGGTTCGTTGATCTTATTGATTATTCCAAAGCACAGTATAATTATGCCACGATTTGGATGCTGCTGATTATGGTCGTTGTACTTGGCTATGGTGCATTTAAGGATAAAGGAAAAGGCGCAAAAGTAAGCGGGTGAACCTGTGAGAGTGGGATAGGGAGAAAATAATAATTTTCTGTCTTCGCCTTCTTAACCTGGATAATTCGCCCCCGCAAAAAACCGGCGGGCAAGCAATGGTGGGAATGGAAGCATAGAGTAACCCACAGTTTCAACTGTGGGTTAGAAGGCAACCATAAAGCAAAACCGTTTTAACGGTTTTCTATCGGGATGAGCGGAGCAGTCCAAAAATTATTTCGTAGTATAGACATTCTTGTCTGTATAGCTTTTTTTGGCTTCGACTTCGTCTCATTATTGTACTCCAAAAAAATAGTCGAACTAAAATGATGAATGACCTTCCACGATTTATACGGGTAATAAAAAAACCGTGCAGAATTTTCCGCACGGTTTTTTATTTTCGGTTTGGATTCAGTTAATTTATGGGAGTTCTTTTTTCAACCATTTTGATATTAAGATTCTCAAGTTCATCCAGTACGGGTTCATAGATCTCTTTCATATTCGGAATTTGTACTCCGGTCAAATTGATCTTACCGTTCGCCATCATCGTTACACCGATTGCGAGGGGCAAACTCACCGTACGTGCCATGGAGGAATCCCCGTGAGGAATCCCGTAATCGATAAGCGTAGAGGTGATGAAATCCTGTGATCCGTCTTTATTCTCAACCGTGAATTTATGTTGCAGGATAATCATATCCTTTTCACCCTCTTTGAAGAATAGTTTCTCTTGAAGTAAATCGCTGAGAATGTCCAGATAGTTGTCCCGATTCGGTGCTACATCATCAGAGAATAATCCCAACCATTCAAACCGTTCAATGACATCTGAATCAATGTTGATATTTAATTTATTCGCTGTGGCGTGTTTTAAGTTGTCAGATTTCCCAATCAGAGTTTCCATGACTGCTTTGTAGGATTTACAGCAGAGTTCAGGGCGGACGGTATCATCAACCAATCCGATATCCACGATGGCTTTTAATGTCCGGCACCAGCCTAAATTGCGATAGGTTCCGCGCATCACGGTTAGAGCGTCTTTCAAACCGTAGATATCTTTGTATGGAAGCGAATCACGATTAGGATAGATTTCGTACATCCCCAGTCCTTCAACATTCTCTTCGCGGGAGTTTAAAAAGAGGTTTTTTCCTTCGATATCGACAACATCACCATTTTCGAGAAATTTGGCAGAATTCCGTGATGCCAGCACCACACCTTTTGGACTCCATGAAAATTTGTAGCCAAACGGATTGTCGTTATCATCCGGAGCAGGAAGTCCGCCGCAATAGGAGTAAAAATGCAGAATTTTGCCGCCTTCATCATGGATTTCGTCAATAATTTTCATGGCTGACATGTGGTCTATACCTGGGTCAACACCAATTTCATTCAAAAAGAGAAGCCCTTTATCCTTAACTTCTTGGTTGATGGCGTTCATTCCTTCACTAACATAAGAAGTCGTCGCCATGTGTGTATTATGTTCCAGACAAAGTTCGGCGACTTTTACGTGGTGAATCCACGGTAAAAGACTGATGACAATATCGTGAGATTTGATAAGTGCGACCAGTTCATCAGCATTGTTTACGTTCAGCTCAATTGCTTTACCGTTGTTGTATCCTTCAACCAGTGCTTCAGCTTTACTGACGGTTCTGGATGCGACAGTGACGAACAGGTTATCCTGTTCCAGCATGTATCGGACTCCGGGTCTGCTCACCAGACCGGCACCGAGTACGAGTATGTTTTTCATTGGTTCTCCTGAGTTAGGAATTCGTTCATGTATTGGTAGTCCTTCGTTAATTTTCCCCGATGAAGGATCAACGCCTTTTTAATCGGGGGCGGTAATTTGAGATCATCGAAGGACAGATTAAAATCTGCGACGACAACCTCAGGGATGAAATCTTTTAACACATTAGAAAATTCTGTAGAGGATTCTTTCGGAAATTCACAGGGAAGATTATCCACTGCCATCACGGTTACGCCGTCTGCAGTTGTTTCGTCGGTGAATCGATTTTTGTCGGAATGATACGTAAATGTCGGGTGATCGGGATACGTGGCCTTTTTAGTAATTTCAACCGAACCGTCAATATCACAACTGATATCTCCGATAACAGAGAGCGGACATTCAAGGTGGTTTTGTAAATATTCTTTAGTAACGAGTCGCGGATAATCTTCAGTCCAATAAATACAATTTACCAACACATTGATGTATGGCAGCCATGTATGAAAATTAGCTTTGTAGCGTTCCGGATGGTTAAAGTATTCCATGAGTTCAAAATCACCCTCAATTGGAGTAACCATGTGCTCTTCTTTGAACACAACTTTATAAAGAACGCCGTCTTCTGAAGTCAATGAATCGTACTGTTCTTTCAACTCTTCGGGAGTGAGTATTTTATGTAGCAAGATGTCGAAAATCTCCTGAGCACCTTTAGATACGTTTCCGTATCCTGCAAACCCTACGACAACCGGTCCGATTTCTTTGGGTAAACCTTGTTTACGAAGTTCACCGGCTAATTCTGAAAGTTGTTCTTTGGCATCTTCAACAGATGAATATTCGTAGGCTTGTTTGACATTCTCCAATGGAGTAGAATATCCCCGTAGTTTGAGTTTTTGACCGTAAGCATAGAGTGTTTCAATCATACCGGCTAACCCGGCATATTTTCCGAAGAAGATTAATCGCTGGTGTTTATCATCCACAATCCGTTCATAGTCTATGAGATTGCATTTTAGTTTCATCATACGGCGGAGCATATCCATATTGTAGTCTTGCCCTTTAATGGTATGTGAGAAGAAAATGTAGGTTTTGTCTTTTTGAAACAATTCGATTGGAATTTCCTTTACGGCAAGGACAACGCTTGCTTCTGAAAGGTTTTCTTTGATAATCGCATTGCCGCTTTTATAATCTTTATCTTTAAAAATGCGCAATTCAGACGGTTGCACATGAGCTGTAATATTGTAATCGTTTGAAAGGTTCAGTATATGGTTTGGAATGAGCGGAACGCGACGTTCCCACTCATTTTTATCTTCCCTACGGATTCCGATAATGTTCAATGTTTACTCCAAATTCCTGAAAAATATGATCAAAGCAGAAGACAAATTTAGTGGTTAAATTTCAGGTGAAAAATGAAAGAAGTTATAATAGTGGAATTAAATTATTTCCGGTATTAAATACAAAAGAGCTGTTTCCAGCCCTTTTGTATTTAAAGATGATAATCAGATTATTCCTCTTTTTTCTTAGCTTTCGCTTTTTGGATTACTTCCAGACTTTCAATTTCGTTCAGGTCATTTTGGAGACTGGTAACTTGTTGCTCAATATCCGAAAAGCGTCGTGTATTCCGTCTGCGTTCACTATCAAAACTATCCTGCAAGTCCCTTAGATCTTGCTCCACAGATAGAAATCGTTTATTCACATCTCGCTCAAGTTCACTCAAATCGTAAGCAACATCTTCTATCATTGTTCCAAGAGAATCAGCGGTTCTACCAATTAACTTAGTATTAGCAATAATATCTTGTTGCGCTTTACGTACGTGTTTTCCGCGTCCGATAAATTGTAAATTCAATTTCCGAAGGTCTTCTCGAAATTCATCATTTACTTCATCCACATGAGTATTGATCATTTTTTCTACAGCCACCATGTGTTTTTCAGCTTCGGTATAGGTATATTGGATATAGCCTCCGCCGATTATCAGCAATATCATTAACCCAAATATGATTTTGTCTTTTACGTTCATTTTATCCTCAATATTTAATGTTCTATTGATTCCAGACGACGTTCCCATTCACTTAGTTCTTGAACAGAACTATTATCTTTTGAATTGGATTCATCATTCTGAGATTGTTTTATTTGTTCGAGAAGTTCCTCTTTTTTTTCTGAGTTTACTTTCAAGTTACTTAGAAGAGATTGAACTTCCTCGTCAAAATCTTTAATTGTATTTTCAAGTCTGGATGCAAGTTCATCCGTAAGAGCTTTACCATACGTATCATTTATACCATCTAAAAGGTCGTCTAACTTTTTATTTAAGTAATTCTGCCGCTCTTCTTTCTTGTCAAAGTCAATACTCATGACTAGAAATTACCCATAGTTTTGAATATTACGAAACTGAAAATGTTGAAAATGTTGAAGTTATTTTCTTATCCGATCTTTCAAAGCGATTGAAGCCTTTTATTAACATTCCCAATTCAATTTCATGAAATATTTCGGTTTGAATGGAATAGGGGAGTGTGTCGGATGTTTGTGCCCCAGTGATAAAATCGCTACCGATTGATGTTTCGGATCCACGTTTGAATATATGTCGTTTCGCAATGATGTAAACTTCAATGACATCCTTAACTAAAATGGCTATCGCGTAGTCATAGCGACGAATATCTTTAGAGACGTGTCGAAAATCTGTCGTAAGGATGCCATCTTCTTTTGCAGCGATTTCAAGCGTGTATCCAAGCGATGTCAGCAGATGTTTACACTCATCAAATGTTTCTGAAGGAGGAGAATGGTATTCGTAGTATCGTATCATGCGTTCGGGATGAACGCACGTTGACAATTGAACCAGAATAAGTAAACCGACCAGTCTCACAATTGCGAATTAATACAGATCAAATATAGATGGGAGAGTTTTCGGTTCAGGAATGTCACTCAAATGAATCATGAAATCCGGATTGTAGTATACGAGGCGAAACATGCTTATTTGACCTTCAAGAATGGGTAATGGAGTTGTGGGAACCTGAACCATGGAGTTTAACATCAATTGAATTTTGCAGGGAGTTGCATCCCAGGTAGAGGTATAAAACGCTCTTGAATACTTAATATTCAGGAGGTTTGTGTATGCAGAGGTAGGACCGGCCTCAACTTTATGAGTAAAATTCGGAGGTCCGTAGATTTCATAAATCCCTTTTTCAATTCGTAAAAAATCCGAAATATAGTTATCAATGTTTGATGACGAGAGGAGGTAATCAATTTCCACTTTCCAAAAACCGCTGTCGGCAAATGCGTAGGTGAGTTTTACATCATCTTGCCCAAGAGATGCTGTGAGGAATATCTTCGTGCTGTCATCGGAAAAAGTTAGTGTATCCATGTAAGGAAGATATGGAGTCTGTCCTTTGAGCGCACCCCACGGGAATCCTTTATAACCATAGTCCAGTCCCATTTGCTCAGCAGGTATCTCAACCGGAAGAGAGATCAAAAGTGCTCCTTGGTCAGAAGATATTTCCACTTCAAGAGTGTCCTTAGTTTGAGGTTCTAATGGCTGCTCGATTAAATTTACAATACTGTCCGGGATTACTGTATTTGGGTCTATGACGATTGTTGTATCTATCACGTTATCACCAAGTTCCTCCTCAATATTTAATATTAATGAAGTATCGATTAGGACTGAATCTGTCGGAATTACATTGGCTGAATCCATTATATTATCGAAAAGTTCGTTTTGGTTTAGTGTCACAACGGTGTCAATCAAGGAAGAATCCGGCAATACAAATGTTGTTGTATCTGTTTGAGCGGGTACGAATGTGGCGAATATTAGAGCGGAAGTAACAATTATTTTGATTCTCATAGTTTCCTCTGTGGTCTTAGTCTTTGTTTATTTCTAATAGAAAAGCAACTCAAACTACACAGCTTCAAGTATTCGAGCAAGGTGAAAAACTCAGAAATTGTAACCATTAAGTTATGGTGGGATGTCAATGTTTTTTTCCTAAAATTAAGATTGGAGTAAAATGATGAACAGCGTGAATCATTGTTATTTGACAATAATTCACCTGTGGCTCATTATTGTACTCCAGTGCTTTAGTTAATAATAAAGACGTATCCTACTCAAAACTGAAACGTTATCAGAAATTTTGGTCTATTCAATGGTCAGACACTCCGTATTTGAAGGCTCACTATCGGTGTTATTTGCAGTCCTAGCGACAAGATAATAGCAGTATTCAATTCCATTCGATACAGTTGTGTCGGTATAACTTTCAACATCTGCAACAACAGATTCAAAGTACTGCGAATTTCTGTAGATTAAGAGAACATCCACATTATCACTGATGGAAGATGTCCAGTTTAAGTGTGCATCACCATCGACCTGTGTTGCTGTCAGGGATGTTGGCGGGAAAGGTACGAGTTCAGGATTTGTTGTCGAACATACATCGGTTGAAACTACGTTTTCGATTTCATCAATACCCACAGATTCCACTGCGTAGCAATACGTAGTCTCAAATTCCAATCCTTCATGGTTATAGAATGTATCATTCGTATTCACCAATAATTCCAAATCTCTCAATTCTGATCCGCTGAGATAGACATTATAAGAAACCGCACCATCAACTACAGACCAATTTAAAAAGACTGATTGATCTCCACCGGTCGTAGTAAGATCTGAGGGCGGAGGCACAGCGATTCTTTCACAAACTTCATTCGACAAAGGACCTTCTGTCCCGAATTCATTTGCTGCCAAGACTGAGTAGCAGAACTCCGTCCCCTGTTCTACGGATGAATCCGTAAATTCAACCGACGAAGTTTGAGAGTAGAAAACATCATCCCTGTATATGTGGTATTCCACAGCAGTCGGAACAGATGTCCAGGAGAGGATTATGGAACTGCCATCAGAGGCGAGGCTGAGTGTTGGCTCGATAAGGGTTGTGTGTGTGGTGGAACAAACTTCATTGGAAGTTTCACCAGAAACCCCATCAGAATCTACTCCATGTATGATGTAGCAATATTGCGATCCATCGTCAAGCCCAAAGTCCGAATAAGGTGAAGTAGCATCTGAATCAATTATTGCTCCATTACGGTAAAGGATGTAGGATATTGCACCCTCTACAGATGACCATGAAACTATAATGCTTGACGTGGATACAGCTTCAGCTTCTATTGTTGTTGCGGGAAGTATAATTCTTTCACAAACTTCATTCGACAAAGGACCTTCTGTCCCGAATTCATTTGCTGCCAAGACTGAGTAGCAGAACTCCGTCCCCTGTTCTACGGATGAATCCGTAAATTCAACCGACGAAGTTTGAGAGTAGAAAACATCATCCCTGTATATGTGGTATTCCACAGCAGTCGGAACAGATGTCCAGGAGAGGATTATGGAACTGCCATCAGAGGCGAGGCTGAGTGTTGGCTCGATAAGGGTTGTGTGTGTGGTGGAACAAACTTCATTGGACGTGAGCCCGGGGTCTCCATCCAAATCCAATGCCGTAATCGTGTAACAATATGTAGTCGCATCGGATAAGACCGAATGTGTGTACGTCAGTTCAACTGTAATAAGAAGTTCTTCTGCAAAAGTGTCAATTCTGTAAGAACCGGCTCCTGTTACAGCAGACCATGAAATATTGATTTCATTATCACTCAGAGCCGCTACAATAAGGTTTGACGGCCCGGGTAGGAGGTCTTCGACGCATGAGGGAGGAGTCGTATCAGATTCAATCTCGAAATTGTTCACTGCCGAAACTGTGTAGCAGTAATCAGTATTTGGTAAAATATTTGTATCTTGATAGGTTGTGTTATCTGTTTGGACTAAAAATATATCGTTGCGATACAGACGATAATAAACTGCGCCGACCGAAGAAGACCATATAATGTTGATAATACCTGGTTGAGTTATTTCTACATGAATGTCTTCCGGTATTTCATGGTAGATATTATCAACAGTAACAAGGACAGGTTGGGAAGAGGTGAAATTGCCGGAGACATCCGTAACATTTGCCTGAATTATAACCTCTCCGTTCTCTCCCCACGTGACGGTGTTCCATTCATATTCGTAAGGAAAAATATCATCGGAGTGGACGAAAGTTTGATTAATAGAAAATTCAACCGTTGATATTCCAAGGTTGTCTGAAGCATTGACCTCGATGGAAACAATTCCGTTAACGATTTGTCCTGAGATTGGGTTCAGGATTACTGCATTTGGTGGTGTTACATCATCTTGTGGATGGTTATCAACAAAAACAGCTATGGGTTCGAGGGCTGTCGTATTTCCCGAAAGGTCTGTGATGAGGATGCTGATAATGTGATTGTTGTCCTCTAAAGCTGAGTGTGTGTCCCATGAATGTTCATAAGGTGATTGATTCGCTGTTGAAACATGAACACCATTGATGGAAAATCTGACGGAATATATCCCATCATTATCGTTGGCATTTACCTGAATATCAACAGTCCCTGACACGGTTTGTCCGGCGTATGGATTGAGAATCATCCCGGTGGGAGGGATATCATCTATGTTATCAACAAAAACACTCACAGGATTGGAATTGGAAGATATGTTGTTTACATCCACTGCAATGACTTGGATGATTTGCCATGTGTCGTCCGTAGTGGTCATGGTATTCCAATCATAGCGGTATGGGTATGTATTATCGGTGTAAAGCAATTCGTCGTCGATGATGAAATCCACATGAGAAATGGCAAAATTATCCGTGGCCGTAACGCGGATTGGGACAGTACCACTCACAGTTTGACCTGCGGGAGGTTCTGTGATTACGACGGCGGGCGGTTCAGATTCTGTATTGTCCACCACAACAGAAATCGGGGAGGGAGAGGCTGCGTTTCCGCTGATGTCTACTGCAATGACATGGAGAATATGCTCTGCATCTTCGGTTGCTAACATCGGATCCAATGTATTCCATAAATAACTATAAGGCAATTCAGAATCGGTTATCACAAATATCCCGTTTATGTAGAACTCCACATGACTGATTGCATCATTGTCGGTTGCCTCAACCGCGATAATAATTACATCAGTCACTGTCTGTGCCGCTGCAGGATACGTTATAACCACATTCGGAGGGATGATGTCTAAATTTGGTAAATTATCCACCATGACTTGAATGGGTCCGACGGTCGTACGGTTTTCGGATAAATCTTCTATCACAGCTCTTATGGTGTAGTATTTATCCTCTAATTCAATCGTATTCCAATCAAAGGAATAGGGTTCAAATTGGTCAACGGATAAGACTGTATTGTCTTGGATGAATGTAACAGATTGAATTCCTTTGTTATCGGATGCTTCGACAACCAAGGGTACAATTCCTGACACAGTTTTCCCCCAATATAAATCTATTAATTCGCCGGTTGGTGGGATATTATCGATGTTGTCAATCCAAATGAGGATGGGGTCTGTATATCGATGATTCTCAGATTGGTCTATGGTTCTGGAGGTAATGCTGTGATAATCATCTTCTCTTGCGATAAGCGTATCTTCCTCCAGGAAAAGTGTATCTAATGTAGACCAAATGTAGGTGTATGGGGAATCAATGACCACCGACACGATGATTTCGTCAATAAAGATTTCTACGGAGTCAATTCCATCGTCGTCTTCGGCATGAATTTCAATCAACACATCATTGGATAATGTAGCTTTATCTGCTGGGCTGATCATCGTTGCTGAAGGCGGAGTTGTATCCGGTTCCCTGGGAACGATGAAATAAGGACCTTCGCAAGTGAGCAGAATCATCACCGAAAGTATAACTAAACCAATAGTATTGAGAGTGCCCTTAATCATTGTAAATGGTGACTAAAACAGGCTGTGCGGGTGAAGTATTATTATATCCGTCTGTTGCTTCGGCGTTGATAGTGTGTTGAGAATTATTTTCCAGTGCGTTTGTATCCCATTGATACGTATAAGGGTTATCGGTGATGGTTGATATATGAACGCCGTCGATGTAAATGGATACGTGATCAACATATTCATTATCTGTTGAATTGATTAGGATATCAACAATTCCTCCGATAGTTTGTCCGGAAAGAGGGTTCATGATACTGATGATTGGCGGAGTTGTATCTGTATCAGGCAGGTTGTTTACGGTAACACTGATTGGCGGTAAGGTTGTACGGTTTCCGTTTTTATCTTCGATGATGACCGTAATGGAATGTCCGGTATCTTCTTCAGCATCCGTGGTATTCCACGTGTATCCGTAAGGAATACTATTATCGGTCTTCACTAAATCTCCGTCGATATAAATTTCAACATATTGAACTGCAACATTATCTGTAGCAAGGATGTCAATGTTCACTACTCCTTGTACGACTTGCCCTGCATACGGAGACATAATAGTTCCCTCAGGAAACACATTATCTTGATTATCCACTAAAATGGTTATTGGTTGAACCGGTGCCCAATTCCCGGTCGTATCGTAAACGGTCGCACCCAAAATGTATTCTTGGTCGTCTTCTACTTCTTCTGTGTTCCATAAATAATAATAAGGGAAAGAATAATCTGCAGAAACTGTTTCTCCATCAATGGAAAATTCCACATGAGATATTTCTATGTTATCATAAGCGCTGACTTCGATTTGAATTGTTCCTTGTATAATTTGCCCAGCGGACGGGTTGACGATAATTCCTGTTGGTGGTGTGATATCCTCATCTTCTTCGTTGTTCACAAATACTGTGATAGGCGGAGCCGAGGCGACATTCCCGCTTAAATCTTCAATAGTAACATAAATCATATGTTCTGTATCTTCAGTGTACTCCCATGTATTCCAGTTAAATTGGTAGGGCTCGCTGAAATCCGTATTCAGAGAATCACCATCGATGAAACATTGCACCAATAGGATTTCATCATTATCTGTAGCGGTCACTTGGATTACGATTGTTCCCTGCACGGTCTGCCCGGCTGCCGGACTTGTGATATTCCCAATTGGTGGAATTAAATCCACTTGGTTATTGACAAAAATCCATGAAGACAATGCTGTTGTATTCCCGGCAGTATCAGCCAGGACTACGGTGATACTGTGAGTTTCGTTATCGGTAACATCGTATGTATCCCATTCATAACTAAAAACGTTTACATTCCATGGTTGCACAATATTCAATGTGTTGTCGGTGAACCGTAAACTATCGTCGATGAGAAATTGAGCAAACACCGCATCAGCATCGGTTGGATAAGCAAGGATATCGATGGTTCCGCTCACCGTTAGGCTTGGGGCAGGATATAGAATCTCTCCCGCCGGCCCGTCATTGTCATAGTTATTGATGACAATCGTAATAGGTTCAGTTTGATAAAAATTATCGGAACGGTCTACCACTTTTGCAGATAAATAATAGGACTCATCGTCGGCAAATTCAAGCGTGTTCCATGTAAATATAAATGGAGATGTGTTTTCTGTCCCTTGGAGTTCTTCGTTTAGGAAATATTCAATAATGTCTACCTTATCATTGTCAGACGCAGAAATTCGGACTTGAACAATCCCGGAGATGGTCATGCCATCCACCGGATAAATAATTGTAGCAATCGGTGGTATTGTATCCGGCTCTTGCGGAAGTGTTTGTTTATCACAAGACATGAATGTCATGTGACAAATGAAAACTAAGAAAAGAGGAAATCGATGAAGTAGTTGAAGGTTCATTACGGTCGAAAATTACACCTGTCGGAGGATGTCAAGCAATTTATCGTTATAGGTCATTTTTGTAAATTGATATTTTGTTTTGCTTCCATCCAATATTCTTTTACCCAATTACGCAGTGTGAAATAGTTCATACTACGCGGAAATTGTTCCGTTCTTTTCTCCGGTACAAAATAATGCGTTCGCCTGTCAAAATACAGGTCGTAGGCCATCCAGCCCATTGTGGAAAGTGGGATAAGTAAATTCATAGATGAATACTGTGTCCCTGTTTTATCGATAGAAATTGGTGTGAATTTTGGAGCAATATCTAGCCCTTCGTTTTTTGTTGTAGCCGCCAGATGGAGGAAGGAATCCATGGAAAGAAAAGGCACATTTTTTGTTGCATCAATCCAGCCAGTGAGTATGTCGAACAAGGTGGCGGTTGCAAATACTCCCAAACTTGAGTAAAATCCTTTTCGTACGGACGTTTCCATGATGCTTAGGTCTGAACGAATGTGATGGATGCTCAGAAACTCAACCGAAATGAGTGAGTCTGTTTCAGTGTAAAGATACGCCACCGGACGAATCATTTGCCTGTCAAACCGGATTCGATTGTAATACAGAGTATCGTGTAAATTGGTAACTAAATGTCCGCCACGTTCCTCAAGCAAATCTAATCTGCGGTGAAAAGAAGGGCTTGTATAAAATAGACGCTGAAAATCATTATAAATAAAATACACGTTTTTCAATGAAATGGTTTGGTAATCTTGTGTGTCATAGTTTTGATAAAAGAGAGAGTCCGTTGTTATAGAGTCGATGAGACTCACCTGCGTCGAACCATCGGTAAATACGATAACATGACTAACATCCGCAAATAAAATATTTATCAGAAAGAAAAAGAATATCAGATTGATGGTTGAATGGGATTTTATCATTTAGTCAATTCTAGGGGTTACTCATTCATTAAAATATTCTTTCAAGTTTCACTCTTAATCCTATGCATAATCTTTATCCATATTATGAATCAATGTTGCTAAATTACCGCTATAAATATCACCAATCAATGCGAATAATACGAATCATTTCCGTTCTTCTTCTTTTATCGGGGAAAATAATTAGCCAGCCATCCCTAATGGTTGACCTTGGTGTTGGATTTTATGAACCTGCGTTAACGGGCATTGAAGATAACGAGCAATTTCCGCTTCAAACTACCTTAACAAAAAATATTCTTTTGGACTTTGGAGTGTCTTACCAAGTATTCCACAATACACGAATAGGATACACCAACCGAAGTTCACACGATTTTGGAAAAATTAAAAATGAAGCGATATTTTATCGCAGCTTTGTTTACCAATCGATATTTTTTGAAACATTTTTCATCGCAAAAAAACGCATGGAATGGAATTTCTCAGTTGCGCCGATTTGGTCTCGTGGTTCCATTATGCTTAACACACGCTCGAATGAGTCTCAAGAGGATTGGAATGACCTTCTGGACAGTTTTGGGAATCGATCGATTGCTCTGGCTTCGATGGACGCGATGAAATCAGACTGGTTTGGATTTTCTTCTATGATTGGATTCCGCTATTATTTGCTCTCATGGATAGCTGCCGATATCAAAATGGGTTATATGTATCAATTTTATGATCCGGAACAGTGGCGGTTACAGGGGCAGCAGGTTTACGGACCTGAATTAGATATTGATGAACTTCCAATCCTCACAGCAAAACTCGTATTTTGTTGGTAATATGCGTTCATTTTTGACAAAATTACTTCTTATTTTTGGAGTGACATTTTTCATTTCCACCGGAATATTTGCGCAAGAACCGGAGCGAAAACCGAAAACAAATCCCTGTGTTTCTCCGTTGGTACAAAAAGCCCAAAAAAATGGATTGCGGTCACTCACTTTATTTGAAATACCATTCTATTATCGCGATATGTATTATTGTAAAAAATCTGGGCAAACCTTAAAACGTTTCGATTACATAGAAGATAATCAACTCGAAGCCGATGTTGAAAAGACAAAATACCTAAAAGGTTGGACGTCCACCTTCGTTTATTTGGTTGGAGCAGGGATTGTTATCTACACCGTCGAACAAACAATTTCCAAATTATAATAAACTGTATAGCACATAACTCAAAAACGGAAAAACCATGAAAAATAAATTCACAATATCTATGATTGCTTTCATAGCATTTTACGCGTTTTCAGGGATGAAGACCGCTCCACAATTGACTGAAGTTGAACATATAAACCCAATTCTGGAAGAAAGAGTTTATCCAATAGAATTCTCATCCATTATGGCAGGCGATTTCCCGGAAGCAACCAAATACATGCTCGGCGATGTTAAAAACATCCTTGGCAAAATTTCTGCAATTCCGGATGAAGGAAGAACCTTCGATAACACTCTCCGAATCATCGACGAATTACATAATGTGATTGAAAATATCTGGAGTCCGGCTGATTTGATGGGGAATGTTCATCCTGATCCACACATTCGAAAAGAAGGATTGGATGCAAGTCAAATAGCAGAACAATATCTCAATGAGCTGGATGGTAATGAAATGCTGTTCAATGCTGTTACCGTTTACAGTCAAACACCGGAAGCCAAATTACTAATCGGTGTGGAAAAGAAATATCTGGACGACACGTTAATGAAATTCCGACGTGCAGGATTTGGTTTGGATGAAACAATTCGCAACGACGTGGGAAAAATTCGCAATCGATTGGTTGCAATCGGAACAGAATTTGACAAAAATAAAAATCAGGCATTGGATACCTTGTTTGTGGATAACAGCCACATGATTGGGCTTCCTGAATCGTATATTACATCACATCAAACAGCAGACGGACGCTACGCTATCGATTTGTCATATCCATCGTATAAACCGTTTATGAAATACGCCGAATCAGATTCCGCGAGGAAAGCATTGAGATTTCTTTACTTAAATCGGGCTACAGACAAAAACATTGCGATTCTGGATTCAATGATTCACTATCGGAATTTATTGGCGGAAAAACTGGGTTATTCATCTTACGCTGCGTACCGTACAGAAGATAGAATGGTGAAAAATCCAATTACTGTTTGGGACTTTGAGAATGGGCTGAAGATAGACTTACGTGAAAAAGCTGAACAAGATTATGCAGAAATGCTGAAGGTAAAATCTGCACATACAGGGAAACAGGAATCTGTAATTGAAACATGGGAATCATATTACTACGAAACCAAACTACTTAAGGAAAAATATCAGCTTGATTCTGAAGAAGTCCGGCAGTATTTCGAAATGTCTAATGTCATAAACGGATTGTTTACGGTGTCTCAAAAACTCTTTGATGTGGTTTTCAAACAAGTGGAAAACCCATCTGTGTGGCATGAAGATGTTACCATGTATGAGGTGTTCGAGGCGAACACAGATTTGTTGATCGGGCGGTTTTATTTAGACCTTTATCCACGGCAAAACAAGTACTCTCATGCGGCGGCTTTCAGTGTGGTGATGGGGAAACAAACATCGGACGGCTATCAAAAACCTGCAACAGCGTTAGTGTGTAACTTTCCGCGATCCATGGGCGATGAACCGTCGTTGCTACCGCACGATGATGTAGAAACATTCTTTCATGAGTTCGGACATCTGCTTCATGGCGTGCTGACAGAATCGCAATTTATGACCTATGCCGGTACGTCCGTTGCAAGAGATTTTGTCGAGGCACCTTCCCAAATGCTCGAAAATTGGGTGTGGGAGCGGGAATCACTTTCATTATTTGCTAGTCATTACAAGACGGGTAAGGTCATCCCTGATGAACTGCTAAACAAAATGCTCGCAGCAAAAAATGTAAATTCAGGGAATGACGCTCTCCAGCAGGTGTACTATGGAATTATGGACTTTACGCTTCATGACGGATTTGATATCTGCGGAAGTGAAACTACGACAGATTTGGTGGCACGCCTGCAAAATGAGATTACCCTTTATCCGTATTTTGAAGGGACGCACATGCAGGCATCTTTTGGACATTTGAATGGATATGGTGCAAGTTATTACGGATATTTGTGGTCGCTGGTGTATGCTCAGGATATGTTTTCCATCTTTGAGCAAGAAGGAATTTTGAACCCTGAAATCGGGAAACGATTTCGGAAGGTCATCCTTGGAAAAGGAGGGACGGAAAATCCATATGATTTGGTTGTGCAGTTTTTAGGGAGAGAACCGAACAATCAGGCATTTTTGAAAAGTTTAGGACTGTAAAAAAGCAGTTTAGAACGTCGGGCCAGGGCGGAGACGGACTGCTATAGTAAGTTAAAAGTA
>JACNKV010000067.1:0-12763 GCA_014381855.1 Fidelibacterota bacterium
GTAACTCGTTGTGCATATTAGAAAAAGAAAGGCCAAAGCTATTATTACACTTATTCACCATAGAAATTATGCCTAATGTATTCAATATTATAAATAGTGTCTGTCTATAAATTCAGCAATAAAACCGTTAAAACGGTTGATGGAAAAATGACCATCAGTAACCCACGACTCCTGCCCGCTACATGATAATATTGAAAAGGTGGCAGGCGGGTAAGTCGTGGGTTACCAATACATAAGAGTGATATAACCGTTTTAACGGTTTATTGGATTTTAATGAATCAGGTACATTATGGACAGACGCTAAATATAGTGAAATACTCAGCTTAATCTGTGTAAAACAAATTAATATGCACAACGCGTTAAAACGTAATTTTAATTCTTTATATTTTAATCCAATCGGCCATGCATACTCTAACGCACCAAAATTAAGACAAAAACTAAAATCTATTAAGAATAACTTTCGACTAAAATTAAATACATGAACACCCACCTAACACATGAACACTCCCAACACTCTAACACTTTGAAATATTTACGAAATATATCCTGTGAAAGCGGTAAATTTCACGCCTTAAATCAAACGAAAAATAAGGCGTAATAAAACCATGTTCACCCGAAAAGGATTATTTTCAATTCTGATACTCTTTCTTCCCGCACTGATAATGGCATCCACCGGATCAGCGCATCACTCCGCGCCGCATGTTGACGGAGCGAGTTTATCGATATTCTGGGTCATTCCGTTTGTCGGTATTTTACTATCCATTGCCGTGATGCCGTTGGTCGCTCCGGCATTTTGGCATCATAATTTTGGTAAGATATCATTATTTTGGGCGCTACTCTTTATCATCCCGTTTTTCTTTGCCGAAGGATTTTCCACTACGCTTTATGAGCTGCTGCATGTAGGATTACTGGAGTACATTCCGTTCATTATTCTTTTACTGGCCTTGTTTACGATATCGGGCGGAATTCGACTCACCGGTAAACTGGTTGGAAGTCCGATTGTGAACACAGGAATTATTTTGATTGGGACCATTCTTGCCAGCTGGATGGGAACCACAGGCGCGGCGATGCTTCTTATTCGTCCGCTGATTCGCGCAAATATGTGGCGGAAACACAAAGTACATGTCATTGTCTTCTTCATTTTTCTAGTGGCAAACATCGGCGGTTCACTTACACCGCTTGGCGATCCACCGCTATTTTTAGGGTTTCTAAAAGGTGTGTCTTTTTTCTGGACAACCAAAGCCATGCTGGCTCCGATGTTATTTGTCGCCACTCTGTTGCTTGTAATATTTTACATTGTAGATTCATTTTATTACAGCAAAGAAAACATCCCGGAACCGTCAGCAAAAGTAGTTGATCCGTCAGAGAAAAAACTTGGTTTAGAAGGGCAGTCCAATTTTCTGTTACTCCTTGGAGTGATTGCATCTGTGCTACTGAGTGGATTTTGGCATCCGCATATTTCGTTCACAGTCTTTTATTTGGAATTGGAATTACAGAATATCGCACGTGATGTTTTACTTTTAGTGTTAACAGGGTTGAGTTGGAAAATGACAACAATGGAGATTCGAAAGAAAAATGAGTTTACCTGGTTTCCAATCCAAGAAGTTGCTAAACTTTTTGCCGGGATTTTTGTTACGATTATCCCTGCGATTGCGATACTGAAATCCGGAGCAGAAGGTGCGTTAGCCGGAGTGGTGAATTCTGTGTCATCCAATGGAAATCCGGTGAATGCTATGTACTTTTGGGCAACCGGAATTTTATCCAGTTTCTTAGATAACGCTCCGACCTACTTGGTCTTTTTCAATACGGCAGGGGGTGATGCGGAACATCTGATGGGCGATTTATATACAACACTGCTGGCGATCTCAGCTGGAGCAGTCTTTATGGGAGCGAACACATATATCGGGAATGCTCCAAATTTCATGGTGAAATCTATCTCTGAAGAAGCTGGTATTTCGATGCCAAGTTTCTTCGGATATATGCTGAAATATTCGATTCCGATTTTAATTCCGATATTCATCCTAGTATCCGTAATTTTCTTCTAATGCGCATTACAAAAGTAATCACGAAAAAAGGAGATAAGGGAATGACCTCTCTTGGAGAGGGATCCAACGTTTCAAAAAGTGATTTGCGGATTGAAACCTTGGGCGATTTGGATGAACTGAATGCCGTTCTAGGCGTTGCCATTATTTCCTGTGAAGATAACAATGTACATAAAGAACTCACAGATATTCAGAATGATCTATTAAACCTTGGTGGCGAAGTGGCTGTTCCAAACATAGGTAATATTCTAATAAAAGAAGATCGCATTAATATTTTGGAAAACAAGACAGAAACCCTGAACAAGACTCTGCCACCCCTCAAGGATTTTATCCTCCCGGGCGGGGATGAATTATCATCCCGGCTTCACGTTGCCCGCGCTGTCTGCCGTCGCGCAGAAAGGTCTGTTGTACGCCTGGCAGAAAGTGACGATGGAGACTTACGCTGGATTCGCTACTTAAACCGGTTATCCGATTTCCTTTTTGTGTTGGCAAGATCAAAAAATTCTCAATCTGAAGAAATATGGGATAAAACGGAAAAATAATTATTCCGTTTATTTTTTTTCAATTACACCATCCGGTAAATTAGATTCGATTTATTTTCAAATATTTAGTATGGTTTAAGAAAAAGGGATAAATTTAAGGTTCGCTAAAACTTTTATGACGATTAATTGGACTAAATATCATTCAGTAATTATGGATGCGCAGCGCATCCTGCTGACAACTCATGAAAATCCTGACGGGGACGGATTGGGGTGTGAGACGGCTTTTTACGAATATTTGAGTGGGATGGGGAAGGAATGCCGAATTATCAATGTATCTCCGTTTCCGGTTGAATACGATTTCTTAAATCCGGATAATCGGTTTGAAATCTATGATAAAGAAAAGCATACAAAGTGGCTTTCCGGTGTTGACATTGCAATCATCCTGGACATCGGTGATTATAAGCGAATGGATGTATTATGGAACATAGTGACAAAGTATAATATCCCAACTATGAATATAGATCATCATCCACATTTGAATCACTCGCCTTTCACGTATGATTTGGTTAATATTAAAGCTGCTGCCACCGGGGAAATCATTTATGATTATTTGAAAAATCAATATCAAGTGAAAATGCCAATAATCATTTACGATGGTATTTACACGGCAATCATGACTGACACAGGTTCATTTCGGCATAATAATACAACCGTTAAATGTCACGAGATTGCAATCGATTGTATACAAAACGGAATTGATTATACAGGAATTTACCAGAAAGTTTACGAGTCGCATTCAAGAAACCGCATGGAATTATTAGGAAAAATATTAGCAAATTTACATTATGAAAATAATGGGGAGCTTGCCTGGTTTGTGATAGATCAGGATTTGTTGCAATCCACTCAAGCAAATAAAGAAGATGTGGATGGATTTACTGATATCGTTCGTACGATTCGCGGGGTTGAAGTTGCGGTAATGATTTTTCAGAATGAAGAAAATTTCTGCCGGGTTAATTTTCGATCTAAAGGGAAATATGTGATTGGACATACCGCTCGCAGTTTAGGCGGTGGCGGGCATGATATGGCTGCCGGAGCGGTAGTTGAAGGCAAACTAAATGAAGTAATTGAAAAAGTGTTAGCTGCGACAATGGAATCGATGGATTCCCAGAAAAACTCAAAGTAATGGTCATTAAAGTTGCTAAAGATGCCGGATACTGTTTCGGAGTTAGAGAAGCCGTGAAACTGGCAAAAAAAACAGCAGATGAGCACGGTGAAGTCTACATGTTAGGTCATATCGTTCACAATGAAAATGTAGTAAAGGAGCTGGAAGAATCCGGTGCACGTGTTGTTGAATCTCTTGATGAAGTTCCTGCCGATAAACCCATCATGTTTCGCGCGCATGGTACCAAACCAAAGGTGTGGCAAAAAGCATGGGACAAGGGAATGAGCATTGTAGATGCCACCTGTCCTTTGGTTACGGAAATCCATCGCGAGGTTAAACGGCTGGAAAGAGATGATCGTAAAATTATCATTATTGGAGATCACGGCCACGATGAAGTTATTGGAATCGCCAGTCAAGTTGAGGAAGCTATCATTGTTTCCTCCTCCGAAGAAGCTAGCAAGTTGTCTAAAATAAGACGAGCCGGAGTTGTTACGCAATCCACCCAGATGATTGAGAATGTTCAAGGAATCATAAATATTCTCATGACAAAAGTATTTGATTTGCGGCTTGTTAATACGATTTGTTATCCGACGAGACGGAACCATGAACAAATTAAAGCATTAGCAGAAGAAAGCGACATTATGTTGGTAATCGGATCGTTTACCAGCGCAAATTCAAAAAGGCTCCTCCAGCTATCTAAACAGAGAAATGAACGGTCTTATCAAGTCACATATGAAGGTGATATTAACGAGGATTGGTTTAATAAAGAAGATTTAGTTGGCATTTCCGCCGGTGCGTCGACACCGGATAATGTCATAGAGAACGTTATAAATAAAATCCAAGAAATTGGACATGTTAAAAAAGAGGATATTTTACATGAATAAAGAAAGTATGAAAGTAAAAATAGGATTGGCAGAGATGCTGAAAGGCGGCGTAATCATGGACGTAATGAACGCCGATCAAGCCAAAATTGCAGAAGATGCCGGAGCGGTGGCTGTTATGGCACTGGAACGAATTCCGGCTCTCATTCGCAAGGATGGAGGTATCGCCCGGATGAGCAATCCGACAATGATAAAAGAGACACAAAAGATGGTGTCTATCCCGGTGATGGCAAAATGCCGTATCGGGCACTTTGCCGAAGCACAAATATTAGAAGCATTAGAAGTAGACTTCATTGATGAAAGTGAAGTCCTGACTCCGGCAGATGAAGCAAACCATATTTGGAAATATGATTTCAAAGCTCCATTTGTCTGTGGAGCCAGAAATTTAGGGGAAGCCCTCCGTCGGATTGGTGAAGGTGCTGCGTTGATTCGAACCAAAGGTGAAGCTGGCAGCGGAAATATTGTGGAAGCGGTTCGTCACATGAGAACGATACAAACTCAAATGAAAGAATTGACAATCAAATCTCAGGATGAACTCATGGCGGTAGCAAAAGAAATGGGCGCACCATTTGCACTTGTCGAACAGGTAGCAAAGACCGGAAAACTTCCGGTGCCAAATTTTGCCGCCGGCGGAATTGCCACTCCCGCAGATGCTTCGCTTATGATGCAGCTTGGTGCAGAAACCGTATTTGTCGGATCAGGAATTTTTATGAGTAAAGACCCAGCCGAGAGAGCAAAGGCCATTGTAGAGGCAACCACTTACTATGACGACCCGAAAAAACTGGCTGAAATTTCTGCGGAGTTGAAGGAAGCAATGAAGGGTTTAGATATGTCCGAAATTCCTGAAGGTGAACGCTTGCAGGAACGAGGATGGTGATTTTAGGATTGAAACACTTTAACCCGCCTAACAAAATGGCGGGCAAGCACATGAACACTTTATGATCGGTATTTTAGGATTACAGGGCGATGTGAAATCGCATTGCAATATCCTTCAGAAAATGGGAGTAGAATCTTCCGTTGTTCGTTACCCTTCCCAACTGGATAGAGTAGAAGGATTGATTATTCCCGGCGGTGAATCTTCGACGATGACCAATCTTATGGAACGAATGGGTTTTTATAAACCATTGACTGAATTTGCTAAATCTTTTCCGGTTCTTGGAACGTGCGCAGGACTGATTCTTATGGCTAAACAAGTTAAAGATTCGCGAGTGAAACCATTGGGGTTTCTGAATGTTTCTGTTGATAGAAATGGATTTGGCAGACAAATTCATTCTTTTTCTGAAACAATTAACGTTATAGCAGATAAGAGAGAACAGAAGATCATTGCCACATTTATCAGAGCACCAAAAATAAGCGATATTGCGGACTCTGTAGAAAAATTAGCAGAATACAATGGTGAACCCATAGCTGTAAGAGAAGGAAAACATATTGGGCTTACTTTCCATCCCGAATTAAATGGCGAATCGATTTTTCATGAATTAATGATTGGTAAAAATATCTCAAGAGAGACAATACCCAATCACCAGTAATCCATCACCAATGAACACCAACAAAAATATGTCTCAAGAATTATTACCAAAAATTAAATCACCAGAAGATCTCAAGAGTCTATCCATCGAAGAATTGCAACAAGTTGTGGATGAACTTCGAGAATTTATTATTCCGACGATTGTGGAAGTTGGTGGACATTTGGCATCAACCCTGGGGGCAATTGAGCTGACGGTAGCACTTCATTATGTCTACGACACTCCCGACGATAAACTGGTTTGGGATGTCGGACATCAGGCTTACGCTCACAAAGTGTTAACCGGTCGATATGAGGCACTAAAAACGATTCGCCAGTATGGCGGATTGAGCGGATTTCTAAAACGCTCAGAAAGTGAATACGATTCATTTGGTGCCGGACACGCATCTACTTCCATTTCTGCTGCGTTGGGAATTGCCTGCGCCAGAGATCATAAAAGCGAGAATTTTAAAGTTGTGAGTATCATCGGTGATGGATCTATGACAGGCGGTCTTGCTTATGAAGCAATTAATAATGCCGGGCATCTTCGTAAACAGTTGCTGGTGATTTTGAATGATAATGATATGTCCATCAGCCCAAATGTCGGGTCGTTTAGTACTCATCTTAACAGGATAGTTACAAATCCTATTTACAACAGAATTCGCGATGAAATATGGAATTTCACAGGTTCGCTTCCGTTTGGGAAAAAAGTGGCACGAGTAGGATTGAGAAAATTGGAAGAGAGTCTTAAGAATCTTGTGTCACCGGGAATCGTATTTGATGAGCTTGGGCTACGTTATTTTGGTCCGATTGATGGCCATAATTTGGAAGAATTGATTCGCACGTTCAATAATATTAAAAGAATTAAAACACCCGTTCTTCTTCATATTATTACGAAAAAAGGGAAGGGGATGAAGGTGGCAGAGGTTGATCCGATCTCTTTCCATGGTATCAGTGGTGACGGAAAAAAATCCGATAAACCTCCTTTGGCTCCGGCTTTCCAAGATGCGTTTGGGTCAATCGTATCTGAAATCGCGCGTAATCGAAAAGACACTGTTTGTGTTTCGGCGGCAATGAGAGAAGGAACAGGGTTGGTGGAGTATGACAAAGAATTTCACGATCGGTTCTACGATGTCGGGATTGCCGAAGGTCATGCTGTTACATTTTCTGCCGGGCTTGCGACTGAAGGAATCCGTCCAATTGTGGCGATTTATTCATCGTTTCTCCAACGTGCTTTTGATCACATTGTTCATGATGTTTCCCTTCAAAACCTGCCGGTCATTTTTTGTCTTGATCGCTCCGGAGTTGTCGGCGAAGATGGCCCTACTCATCACGGGGCATTGGATATTTCATATCTGCGCTGTGTTCAAAATATTATTGTGGCGGCTCCAAGAAACGGAAACGAGCTAAGACACTTACTGTATACGGCATTGAACCAGCCTAACATTCCGTTTGCTATTCGCTACCCCAAAGGATGTTCCAAAGAGTTTGATGCATACGGACAAGCAGAATTATTGCCCATCGGAAGTTGGGAAGTGCTGAAAAAAGGGAATGACATCGCCATCCTTGCGTTGGGAACGCAGGTCTATGATGCCCTCGATGCTGCCGATTATCTCGAGCGTGCAGGCACATCCTGTGAAGTTGTGAACTGCCGATTCATTAAACCAATGGATGAGGCAGTGCTTGAATCCGTGTATAAACGATTCAACAAAATTATCACCATCGAAGAAGGAACCATTACCGCTGGATTTGGCGATGGTGTTTCAGCATGGATGACGGACAAGGGTTTTAATGGTCAGATCACAAGAATGGGACTTCCGGATGATTGGGTTACGCATGGTTCACGCGAGCAATTACTAAAAGAATTAGGACTAGATTCGGACGGAATTAAAAAGGCGATTCAAGAGATAAGCCGGAAATAGATGATCAAACATTAAACGTGAATCACCGTTAACTAACCACCAATAAATGATGAATGAACAACTAGAATTATTTGAACAAAAGAAGAAAATATGGGAACAAGAAGTTAAATCTTGTTCACAGCGTGATTATGATTTTAATACGTTGAGTGGAGAGCCCCTTGATTTACTTTACATACCAAATGAGCCTGACGAGGACTATTTAGAAAAACTTGGATTCCCCGGGCAGTTTCCATATACGCGCGGAGTACATCCGAATTTGTATCGCGGAAAATTATGGACAATGCGTCAGTTTTCAGGGTTTGGGACACCGAAAGAAACCAACGAACGGTATCACTTTTTACTGAAACATGGCCAAACCGGGCTTTCGGTTGCCTTTGATATGCCGACGCTGATGGGATATGATCCCGGACATCCGTTTGCCCTCGGCGAAGTCGGAAAATGCGGTGTGAGTGTCGCTTCGTTGAAAGATATGGAAAATCTGTTCGACGGAATAAATCTGGGAGACATTTCCGTTTCGCAAACGATCAACGGTCCATCGGTTATTTTGTTGGCTTTTTACATTGCTGTAGCTGAAAAACAAGGCGTGCCGACGGAAAAATTACGCGGGACACTCCAAAATGATATCCTGAAAGAATTTATTGCTCAAAAAGAATGGATTTTTCCGCCTGAACAATCGATGCGTGTCATCACGGATATGATGCATTATTGCACAGAGCATCTCCCTAAATACAACACGATTTCGATCAGCGGTTATCATATCCGTGAAGCCGGTTCTACCGCTGCACAGGAATTGGCATTCACATTAGCCGATGGATTTACTTATGTGGAATATGCCATGAAAGCCGGTATGGATGTAGACAGTTTTGCGCCAAGATTGTCCTTTTTCTTCAATTCACATCTGGACTTTTTCGAAGAGGTGGCAAAATTTCGTGCCGCCCGAAGAATTTGGGCTAAGCGAATGAAAAACAAATATGGTGCAAAAAATCCGCGATCGTGGAAACTGCGTTTTCACACACAAACTGCCGGATGTTCACTTACGGCACAGCAACCGGAAATCAATATCGCCCGGACGGCATTTCAAGGATTAGCCGCTGTGATGGGAGGAACACAATCTCTGCATACAAATTCTATGGATGAGACACTTGCTCTTCCATCGGCTAAGGCTGCCGAAATTGCATTGAGAACCCAACAATTAATTGCCTACGAAACGGGTGTCCCGAATGTAGTGGATCCATTAGGAGGTTCTTGGTTTATTGAATCACTTACAGACAAAATGGAAGAAGCTGCTGAAAAATATTTCAGACAAATTGATGAATTTGGAGGAGTAATCCCTGCAATTGAAGCCGGATTTTTCCAACGTGAGATTGCTCACGCCGCATCTGATTATCAACGAAAAGTGGACACTAAACAACGAATCGTTGTCGGGGTGAATGAGTTTGTCAAAGAAGATGAAATAATCGATATCCCCATTCTAGAAATCGGGCACGAAGCAGAAAGAGAACAAATTGAAGCTTTGAAAAACTTACAATCGGAACGAAATGAAGATGTCGTAACCAATGCATTGAGAGAGTTATCTGATGCTTGTAAAAGCGGAGAGAATATCATGCCGCCTATCATTCGTGCAGCCAAGCAATATGCGACGCTTGGTGAAATCGTCCAAGCCATGAAAGATGTATTTGGTGAATGGCAAGAAACAACGGCCTTTTAGATTTGGATTAGGATTAAGAAACAGGAGACATAAAAAGGTCACGGATTACAACAAATTTACTTAAGAAAACAAAATAAATTTTGAATCACAAACCCCTACACCTAACATTCAACACCTAACACTTTTGCTCTTATGAAAAAAACTTCTTTATCAAAACAAATATGGACGATGTTGGTTTCCATGAAATTTGCGACCATATTGCTGACGGTACTTGGTGCTGTATCGATGTTGTCGATGCTCATCAACGAGTATCCTGCTTTTTTTAGCAAGACATCCATAATGTACAGGCTGCTACAGCAGCATTCCCCGTATTCATCTTGGTGGTACCGAGGGCTATTAGTCCTATTGTTTTTGTCGGTACTCTTTTGCGTGATACAAAGATTTATGCCAATGATTCGACAATTGCCCCTAAGAAAAATCAGAACGTCGGATGAAATTAAAAAATTGAAATATCATCATGTCTTGCGTGGAAACTCATTTGCATTAAAATCTTCCGCAGTTGCTATTTTGAAAAAAACTCATTTTAAGATAAAAGAGAAAACAGAAAAGGGCATTACAAGAATAACTGCCGGTAAATATCAATTCAGCGGGGTTGGTTCATGGGTGTCCCACGTTGGGTTGCTGGTGATATTCATTGGTGGAGTTCTCTACAGCACGACCGAAGTGAAGAGTTTTCGTTATCTGATTGGCGAGGAACATCGCACCGGACATGAAATGAGTGATAAACTACCAAACGGTTGGTTTTACTGGGATATTCCAATTTCCGACATAGAGACAGTTAAAGTGGTTGTGGACAGCTTCCGCGTCAGGTTTTACGAAGACCGAACGATGATATCAGATTATCGCTCCTATGTCAGTTTTTATGATCAAGACGGGAAAAAATTACGAAATCACGAATTGACAGTGAACAATCCGTTAATTTATAAAAATATCAGTATTCATCAATCAGATTATAAACCTTTAGTCGCGGAATTTTTTATGTCTAAAGCCAAGAGTAACATGAAGAGGGCTCAGCAAATGCAAGAAGCTCAGCAAATAGAGGATAATTGGATAACCGGACTTAGCTTAAAACAATATCGCGGGAAATGGTTAATATTCTTAGGGATGGGGATGTCCTTTGTTGGGATGTTTGTGGCATTTATGTTTTGGCGAAGAGATATTTGGGTATCTATGGAGAAGAAGGGATTAGTTATAGGTGGGCAATCTCAAAAAAATGCGGTTGCTTTTCAACGTGAGTTAAGTCAAATTTCAGAAAGGATTAATAATGGATAATAAACAATTGATTACATTTATCGCCGTCGCGGTTTTTGTCGTGTTAGGGTTTTTTGCGTTAAGAAACAATGAAACAGTCGCAGAAAATATGCACATGGATATGCAAGCACACCAACATGAGAATCCTCAAATTACCACAAAGGTGGAACACGAAATTATTTCATTCGGTGAACTCTACTCAATTGACGATAATTGGCAGTTGAAAGTCATTCAATTTGAACCGGATGCTCGTTTATCTGAACCCATGGGAAGCGGAAAAGTAGAATCCAGTTCTGACATGGAAAGAAATCCCGCCATTAAGATTGAATTTTATAAGGATGGTAAATATGAACATTATCAAATTTGTTTTCAGACCATGCCGGGAATGCATTCCAAAAAAACAGACCAAAAATACTTTGTGGATTTACTAGGATACGAAAACATGAAAAAGATTGATATAAACACATATACCGTTAATAATGTCAGTATTAAAATCAGCGAGGTGAAATAATGGAAACACTCTATCAAAATTTATTCTGGTACACATTTATGTGTTATTTAACGGGATTCGCCGGTTACGCTCTCTACTTTTCACTAAAAAAAGAAATCCTCCAAAAAGTCGGCATGATTTTGTTTAGCGTCGGTCTTTTGTTTCAAACATCTGCTTTTGTGGTGAAATGGATGATTGTCGGTTCCATCAGATTTCAAAACATGTTCGAACACATAATGTTGATGTCCTGGGCAGGCGTGGCAATTATGCTTTACGTAATTTGGAAATATAAAAATTCCGTTGTTGGTATTATTATCTCCCCAATCATCATTATGCTCAACGCTGCCGCTGCACTTTTGGACAGTTCACCGGCTGAGAATCTGATGCCTGCTCTTCAAAGTAATTGGCTGACTATTCATATTTCATTAGCCGCACTTGGTTCAGGTGCGTTTATCGTCGCCGGAGCGGTCAGTATGCTGTATTTGATGAAAAACCACGAATACACTCCGAAATGGGATGCCGGGAAAAAACAATTTTTCACTCAAGCATTAATGTATCTTATTTATGTTCCGATATTAATATTCTTCATTTTAAAAATTGCAGGGATGACACCTTCTCACACCGCCTTTTCCATCGGGACTGGTTATAAGTTTGCCACTCAGGCTGCCTTTGATAACGCCCGAACCGTACTGGGGCAATTTGTCATCGTCATGGGAATGTTGTTTATTCCAATGATGGGTGTGATGGCGTATGTAGATGCGAAAAAACCATCGCTTGATAGACCACGGGGTTTCGGCGGGGTCATGTTTGCCATCTTGACACTTGCATTTGCGCTGAGCAGTTTAATTGTTGGAACGTTATCCTCTACCGGTTTATTGCTCATTACTCCGGGACGACACGTTGGAGGTGTCTGGAGATTTTTTGAATTTATGGGCGCGGCGTATGTGCTTACTCTTGTATTATTTGTGGTACTGTACTTTTTGATTTACATCTTTGCCGGTGAAAAAATCAATAAGCTTGGGAGTAAACTGGATTTATTGGACGAGATTAATTACAGAGCCGTCTCATTTGGATATCCGCTTTATACAGTTGGCGCCTTGTTTGCCGGAGCCATTTGGGCTGAACAGGCTTGGGGGTCATTCTGGAGTTGGGATCCCAAGGAAGTGGGCGCTCTTCTTGTGTGGCTCTTTTATTCTGCGGTGCTTCACGCTAGGTACAACCGAGATTGGCAAGGTGAAAAACTGGCAATTTTATCCATTATCGGAACAATCACAATTTTTGTAACATTTTACGGGAATTACTTTTTTGGAGGATTACACGC
>JACNKV010000067.1:13692-20435 GCA_014381855.1 Fidelibacterota bacterium
GAAAAAGATATGACCAGCACGGTTTTTTCCTTTGGACGTGATCAAGGGCATTTTGGCAGGATATTGAACCAAACCGTCGTCGTTGAGCAAACATTAAATGTTCGGAACGACCATGAAATCACCGGATTTTGCTTCACGCCGCAAGATGGGAATTCGCTCTTAAGTAGTGTCTCTGCAGCAGAATGGATTTTATACCCACATTCGTATAAGGAGAAAATCCAGTGTTTGTCAGAATATTTCTTTGATCATATTTAACCTGATATCTCCCGCAAGTCACAGAGGATAGCACGCAGGAATTGTTCAAGGGCAAATAATTATATAAAAGCATAATGTGATGTCTTTACATGTTCACAGGTTGGTCGTCGGACCTTTTCAGGAGAATACGTTTATTGTCCACCATGACGAGGATAAGACGGCGATCATTTTTGATCCGGGGGATGAAAGTGAAAAAATTATTGATAGCCTGGCCAGACGTGGTTTGACGTTACTCGCCGTGTTTAATACGCATGCTCACATTGATCATATCGGCGCCGTAGCCGAATTACAAACCCGGTTAAATGTTCCGTTTTATTTACATATAAAAGAGCATGATGTATTAAACCAGTTAGAAAATCATAGTGCGATGTTTGGGCTGCCTTCAATCAAAACACCGAAAGTAGACCACTGGATTAATAAAGAGAGTGAAATAATCATTGGTGCTTATTGCTTGAAAATCATACACACACCCGGACATACTCCCGGTGGCGTGTGCTATCTTCTTAATGGACATGGATTTGTCGGGGATACTCTTTTCCGCGGGTCTGTCGGCCGGACAGACTTGCCCGGCGGATCATGGTCGACACTTGAGACGTCACTAAAAGCAATGATACATGAAATCCCACATGACACTATGTTGCACACAGGACATGGTCCGCAAACCACTCTTTCTGAAGAGCGCAAACATAATCCGTTTTTACGTCCGTTGATATCGTGAAAACCACGGGCAAGAAGATGCACCTGACTAAAGACACATTTCTCAGCCATATTCAGAAAACCGGAATAATCAAAAATCGCACGCATATACTGATTGCGGTATCCGGTGGAATGGATTCAATGGTGTTGCTGCACATTCTGAAGCACATCTCTAAAGAGCTTGAATTAACGGTATCTGCCGGGCATATTAATCATCACCTACGTGAATCATCTGATGAAGATCAAAATTTAGTTGAGGATATTTGCAGAGATTGGAACGTCCCGACTTTTGTCAACTCCTTAAATCCGAAGGAAATCCCACAAGGCGAAAGTATCGAAGCCTGGGCGAGAAAAGAACGGTATTCCGCTCTGGAAAATATACGTACAGACGTTGGTGCAGATACGATTATTACAGCACATCACGGAAATGACCAGGTGGAAACAATCCTTATGCACCTTGCCGATGGATGTGGATTAGATGGATTAATCGGAATTCGTACAAAACGCGGAAATATTTTACGTCTGTTTCTCACCGTTTCCCGCACAGAGATTGAGATGTATGCCCGCCTTTGGAAAATTCCGTTCCGCGAAGATGAGACCAATCGTGATCTTGCACATCCCCGAAATTATCTTCGGCATGAAATCATTCGTAAATGGGAAGAAAAATATCCATCTCTCATTCACGGGTTTGTAAAAACGAGTGAGCAAGTCAGCGAAACCGCACATGCTTTGGAGTCAATTATTCCTAAATTGGCAAAAAGTGTTTTGTCGGAAGAATCATTCCCAAAGGTGTACATTTCTCACACGCGCATAAAGGAACACCCCGTTCTGTTACAATCGATGATTCTAAAGTACCTTATCGGGGACAGTGAAATATCTTGGCGTCGACATCGATGGGATAAGTTAAAGCAGTTCTTGAAGACAGCTAAAACGGGACAGACATTTCGATTAAACGAGAAATGGGTTTGTCTGCGGGACAGAGAATATTGGTTGCTGGAAGAAGATTCGAGTATCCCCATAGAGGAAGTGACCGTCCATGAGAATAAGGTGACGAATGTGGGTGATTCTATTTTCGAATGGAAGAATGTAACCTCTGCTTGTAAACTTGATAGCAATCCAATGAGAGAGATTATCGATGGAGAGAAAATTAACAATAAAACACTTGTCATCCGACCGTGGATGGCGGGAGATGAGTTTACACCCCTTGGAATGAATGGGACAAAAAAGGTGAGTGATTTTTTGGTGGATGAAAAGATAGATCTTTTTTCGAAAAAACGACAATTAGTTCTGACGGCAGATGAAGAAATTATTTGGGTATGCGGCAGGCGAATCAGTGACGAGGTAAAACTCACGAAAGAAACAATGCGATTTGTGGAGTTTAGTTTACGGAAGAAGGGTTAGGGAAAGCATTTTAAAAATGCGTAAATTTTAGGCCGTCTAAACAAACAAATAAGGTGAATTATCTGTATAATCGGACAGAAAATAATAAAAAATGAATAAACAATTTAAAAATCAAAAAAAGAAATCGGGGAATAAATCCCCGCAAAATAATAAACCCAAGAAAAAACTATCCTCAAAGGTGGATTTTGAATGGAAACGAGCTGGAAAAACATCTTTTGTATGGGTAGCAATCATTATGGGGGCCATTTTCCTGTCCGGGTTATTTACCGAGGGTGTGAAAAAGGAAATTGAATTAGATTATTTTCAATATAGAGACTATCTTGTTCAGAAACAGATTGCCCAGGGAACCATTATGGAAACGATGTTCCACGGAGAGTTTAAGACGCCGGAAACAGTGACAACAAAAATGGGCTCAGTTGAACATGTAACATATTTTGTTGTTAAAATTCCGTTTATTGATCGTGATGTGATGACAGAATGGGATGATTACGGTGTGAAATATACATTTGATGAGCCCAGTATCAACTGGACAGGCTACCTGTTAAATATGCTTCCGTGGATTCTGTTAATTGGGTTTTGGTTGTTTATCATGCGCCGGATGCAAGGCGGAGCCGGAGGGATGAAAAGTGTATTTAACTTTGGGAAAAGCCGGGCTCGCTTATGGGATTCGAATGCAAAAAAAGTAACGTTTAATAATGTTGCAGGATGCGTAGAAGCAAAAGAGGAACTCAGAGAAGTTATTTCTTTTTTGAAACATCCGAAGCGTTTTCAAAGATTGGGAGCTGAAATTCCGAAAGGAGTGCTTCTCGTCGGCCCCCCTGGGACTGGAAAGACGCTTTTAGCGCAAGCGGTTGCCGGTGAAGCAAGTGTGCCTTTTTATAGCTTAAGCGGTGCGGATTTTGTAGAGATGTTTGTGGGGGTGGGTGCTTCCCGTGTCCGTGATCTTTTTGAGCAAGGAAAAAAGACCGCTCCCTGCATTATTTTTATCGATGAACTAGATGCAGTCGGACGTCAACGTGGTGCCGGTTTGGGTGGTGGACATGACGAAAGAGAACAAACACTCAATGCACTGTTGGTTGAGCTGGATGGTTTTGAATCAAAGCAAAATGTGATTGTGATGGCAGCCACAAACCGACCGGATGTTTTAGACAATGCCTTGTTACGCCCGGGGCGTTTTGACAGACAAGTCGTTGTGGATGTCCCGGATTTGAAGGGAAGGCTAGGCGTGCTAAAAGTCCACGCTAAGAAAATTTTGATGAATAAACGGAATGTAAAACTCGATATCATCGCAAAAGGAACCCCCGGTATGGTAGGCGCAGATTTAGCAAATATTGTCAATGAAGCCGCACTATTGGCTGCGCGAAGGAGAAAAAAATTGGTCGAGATGTCGGACTTTGAAGACGCGATCGATAAAGTCATGATGGGTGTTCAGCGAAAAAGTATGATTCTGTCCGAAGAAGAAAAGAAAGTAACGGCCTATCATGAAGCCGGTCATGCTTTGGTTGCAACAAAAACCCAAGGTGCGGATCCTGTACATAAAGTGTCTATTATTCCGCGAGGGCGTGCACTTGGGATTACCATGCAGCTACCTATTGATGAAAAACACGGGTATACCCGTAAATACATCGAAGGACGTTTATCGATCATGATGGGAGGACGAGCTGCTGAAAGATTAATCTTTAACGAATTAACTACCGGTGCGGGAAATGACCTTGAACAAGCAACAAAGATTGCAAGAAAAATGGTCTGCGAATGGGGAATGAGCGATATGTTAGGTCCTCTCACATATGGCAAATCATCTCAGGAGATATTTCTGGGAAGAGATTTTCAAAGTCAACGTGATTACAGCGAAGTGACTGCCCGGATTATCGATGAAGAAGTCTCCAGAATCGTTCGAAAGGCACAAAAAAAAGCAGAAGATATGCTGAGACATAATACAGCCTTTCTCCATCGGTTAGCAGAGGAACTTTTAAAACACGAAACCATTGACGGAAAAGATCTTGAGAAAATTATAGCCGGGAAAAAACTGGTAAAAAACACAGGTCTAAAGAAACAAAGACCACAGCAAAGACGTCGAAGAAATCAGAAGCCTCCTCAGAAAAAGGAAGTGGTAGCTTCCAAGTAAATAATGATGCGCATGCAATTTAACGAGTGGAGAAACCGTAAGGATTTCTCCACTCTTATTATGGGGATACTCAATGTAACCCCGGATTCATTCAGTGATGGCGGGGAATTTAACTCCGTACCACTTGCCGTCGCACACGCATTACAGATGGAGAAAGATGGTGCAGATATTATCGACATCGGAGGAGAATCCACGCGACCGGGAGCGGTGTCAGTATCTCTGCAAGAAGAATTAGATCGGGTCATTTCTGTTATCACGGATATCCGTACACTTTCGGACGTCATGATCTCAGTTGACACCACCAAAGCTGATGTTGCCAGAGAAGCAATTGTCGCGGGAGCCTCATTGGTGAATGATATCAGCGGAATGACGGCTGATACAACGATGGCGTCTGTGGTGAAAGATTTTGACGTGCCGGTTGTAATCATGCACATCAAAGGAACGCCTAAGGATATGCAGGATAACCCACACTATCATAACCTGATGATGGAGATTAACGCATATTTTCTTGAACGGATATCCTTTGCAAAAAGAAGTGGCATTAACGATAATCAAATTATTTTGGATCCAGGAATTGGTTTTGGAAAAACGGTTGAAGATAATTTTACCATCATCAAAGAGTTGAATACCATTACTGGTTTAGGACATCCAGTATTAGTCGGTCCGTCTAGAAAATCCTTTATCGGACAAACACTCAATCTGCCGGAGAATGAACGAGTAGAAGGCACTGCAGCTGCCGTAGTGGCATCTGTTATAAATGGCGCACGAATTGTCCGTGTGCATGATGTTAAAGAAATGTGGCGTGTTGTAAAAATTGCAGATAAATTACGATAAAAATATCCTGAGAAATTCTGCGAATGAATAGGTGAGTTTATTGGTTGATTAACGTAATTTCTCTACAATTATGGTTCTGTTCAAAATAGGATTTCTTGCCGTCACGCTTGTGGATTTAGTTGACCTTTTTCTGGTGAGCTGGATTTTCTTTACCGTATATCAGTATTTTCGTGGTACACGCGCGGGACAAATGCTGGTAGGGTTGATCATCCTTTTAATTGCTTCATTTTTATTTAATGCATTTGGACTTCGTGCAACATCGTGGCTGGTCAATCAATTTCAAACCGTCTGGGTAGTGGCATTTGTGATTTTATTCCAACCGGAAATTCGCCGGCTACTTATCTATGTAGGGCAACATCGCTTTTTTCAAACCATCTTTCGTGTTGGTACATCCAAAACTATCGAAGCCATTGTTGAGACAGTCAATCAGCTGGTTTCAAGAAAGTGGGGAGCACTTATTGTCATTCAGAGAGAGACGGGACTCCGCAGCTATAAAGAAGCCGGGATGCCACTCAAAGCGGAAGTAACATCTCCACTCCTTATCTCTATTTTTAATCCGACATCACCGCTGCATGATGGTGCGGTTATTATCCAAAATGATATCATCGAAGCAGCCGCCTGTATTTTGCCGTTGACTGAAAGAATTACCATCGATCCGAATATGGGAACACGGCACCGGGCTGCATTGGGGTTATCGGAAGAGACAGATGCGATTGTCATTGTGGTTTCTGAAGAAACACGTAAAGTATCTATTGCTGAAGAAAGCCGGTTTGTTCACATAGGCATCGATGAAATGGATCTCAGGAGATATTTAAACGAACAATTGTTTATCTCATCCGGAGAATGAAAACCTCCACCAAAAAAGAGGCATTGAAAGAGCTTAAAGAATTCTATCAGGATTCTATGTTGTCTGCAATTGGAATTGACATTATCGATTTTGGCGATGATTTTGTCAGCGGAAAAATGCCTGTAGACCATAGAACGGTTCAGCCTTACGGGCTTCTTCACGGTGGGGCATCCGCAGCGCTTGCCGAATCGCTTGGCAGCATTGCTGCAGGAATTCAGATTGACCGAAACGCAAAATCCGTTGTGGGGATTGAGCTGAATATAAATCATCTGAAAAGTGTAAAAAGTGGCTGGGTTTTTGGCAAGGCAACTCCGGTGAAAATTGGTAAGCGGATTCAAGTTTGGGATATCCATATCAGAGATGAAATCAACGTCCCCGTCAGTGTGAGTCGGCTAACGCTGGCAGTAGTAGACAAAAAAAGTGTTTGAGTGTTCGTGTGCCTGTCTGCCGGTTTTTTGGGCGGATTAAGGGGCTTATAATTCCAATTACTATCTAAGATGAAAACCGAGCAATTAATAAAAGAAACTTTTTCATTAAAAGACCTATGGTCTTACGCTGTTACTCTGAATGGTTCTGTGGCGGTTT
>JACNKV010000050.1 GCA_014381855.1 Fidelibacterota bacterium
GCGGGGTACAAGTACGCCGGGGAGGATTCGAACCCCCGACCAAGTGATTAAGAGTCACCTGCTCTACCAACTGAGCTACCGGCGCATATTTAATTATCAATTATCAATTACGAGTTGTCAATTACTGTACTCAAATCATCAAACGTCGTAGCATCGGTAGCGAAGTTGCCTGTCCCGATTTATCGGGAAGCTACCGGCGCGATGTTAATTATCCATTACGAATTATCAATTCTATCTCTGTGTAAAAACCCCGCCAATAAAAGTTTATCGACGGGGTTTTATGTCGGGGTGAAAGGATTCGAACCTTCGACCCCCTGCTCCCAAAGCAGGTGCGCTAACCGGGCTGCGCTACACCCCGAAAATTCAACCGGGAACTCTCTACGAATAACCCGTCACCAATTGCTGATAACTAACTCTGGGTGAGTGATGGGACTTGAACCCACGACCTTCTGGGCCACAACCAGATGCTCTAACCACCTGAGCTACACCCACCATACGTCAACAATCTGAAAAATCACAAATTGAAGCGGGCGAAATTAATGGTATTCCCGTCGAAAAACAAGCATTCGTAATGAAAATATTATTTCTGGTATTCTTCTATGGGTGGGCATTGGCAAACCAAATTACGATCGCCATGGGCATTGTCGATTCGTGCGACTGAGGGCCAGAATTTATGTCGCTTTTGCCATTCGGCGGGATAGGCGGCTTCTTCACGAGAATAAGGATGTGACCAGTTATCGGACACGATCTCCATTCCTGTGTGCGGTGCGTTCTTTAATACATTGTCCTCAGAGTCTGCTTCCCCGATTTCAATAGCTGTAACTTCCTGTTTAATTTGAATTAAGGCATCACAGAATCTGTCCATTTCAGCTTTAGACTCACTTTCTGTTGGCTCTATCATCAATGTTCCCGGGACAGGAAATGACATTGTCGGTGCGTGAAATCCATAATCCATTAAACGCTTGGCGATATCTTCTTCGGTGATCCCCGTCTGTTTTTTAAGCGGCCGGACATCAATGATAAACTCATGTGCTACACGATTGTTTTTTCCACGATAAAGTATGGGATAATGGTCTTCTAACTTTTTCGCCATGTAATTTGCATTCAGGATTGCCAGCTGAGATGCTTTGCGTAACCCGTCAACATTCATGAGAGCAATATACATCCATGAGATGGGTAAAATCCCCGGGCTACCGAATGGGGCTGCAGAGACTGCGGTGATCCCGTGCTCACCACCGGTCGAGATTACCGGATGAGAAGGCAGAAAAGAAGCAAAGTGTTCTCCGGCAACGATAGGACCCATTCCCGGCCCGCCACCGCCGTGAGGGATGGCAAATGTTTTGTGCAGATTAATGTGCATCACATCAGCACCAAACTCTCCCGGGCGACAAAGTCCAACCATAGCATTCAAATTTGCTCCATCCATATATACTTGACCGCCTTGCCGGTGAATGATTTCACAAATCTCAACAATCGATTCCTCAAATACTCCGTGTGTGGATGGATACGTAATCATCAACGCAGAGAGCCGATTAGAATATTTAGTGGCTTTTTCAGTTAGATCGGCTACATTGATATTTCCGTTTTCGTCACATTCAACAATGACGACCTCCATCCCCGCCATCACAGCACTTGCAGGATTTGTTCCGTGAGCCGAAGCCGGAATAAGACATGCATTCCTCTGCGTTTCACCGCAATGTTCATGATAGGCACGAATGACCATAAGTCCAGTGTATTCACCCTGAGCGCCGGAATTCGGCTGCATAGAGACGGCTGGGAATCCGGTCAGCTCTTTGAGCCAATTTCCAAGTTCGTCAATGATATCCAATGTTCCGCGTACTTGTTCTATCGGAGCAAACGGATGAGGTTGCGTAAACTCTTCCCATGTGATCGGAATCATTCCCGTCACGCTGTTAAGTTTCATCGTGCACGAACCCAGTGGAATCATACTGGTGTTGAGTGAGAGGTCTTTTGTCTCCATGCGATGGATATATCTGAGCATTTCCGTTTCAGAATGATAAAGATGAAAGACCGGATGAGTCAGGAATGTTGACGTACGTTGCATCACTCCGTTATATCCCCAGTCCACGAACTCATCGACAAGGATTTCATCTGTAGTCTTGTCATTCGAAAACAAGGTAAGAATATCTCCGACATCGTCTATCTCTGTGGTTTCATCTAAACTGATCCCAATCGTTCCATCGACAAAATACCGAAAATTGATATGTTTATTTTCAGCTCTTTTTCGAAGAGAGATAGCATCGCTATCAGACAATTCAAGATGGAGGGTATCAAAGAACGAATCGTTTAGTAAACGTAAACCCATTGCATCCAGACCTTTTGCAAGGACATGTGTCAAATGATTAATTCTTTCAGCGATTCTGACCAACCCTTTTGGGCCGTGATAAATCGCATACATCCCCGCCATAATTGCCAATAACACCTGCGAAGTGCAAATATTCGATGTCGCTTTTTCTCTTCGAATGTGTTGTTCCCTGGTTTGCAGGGACATCCGAAGCGCTTCTTGCCCGTTTCTGTCTTTTGAAACTCCGATAATTCTACCCGGCAATTTGCGTTTAAATTTTTCGGTAGTAGAAAAATACGCGGCATGCGGGCCACCATATCCCGGTGGTACTCCAAAACGTTGCGTTGAACCAACGGCGACATCTGCACCAAGTTCACCCGGTGGAGTCAAAAGAGTCAGAGCCATAATGTCAGCGGCTGTCGCCACAAAAGCTCCGGCGTTGTGAGCGTGTTCGAAAAATTGTGTGTAATCGATAATCGTTCCGTCTGTCTCAGGATATTGAACCAATACACCAAATGTATCCTGACTTATTTCATGCATTCTATGGTCACCAACAAGAATGTTAATCCCGACCGGCTCTGCTCGTGTTTTTAGTACGTCAATCGTTTGGGGGTGACATCCGTTGGAAACAAAAAATACATTTTTCTCATTCTTCTTTGTATGGCGGAAAAACATGAACATCGCTTCTGCTGCTGCGGTTGCTTCATCTAACAGAGATGCATTGGCAATGGGAAGTCCGGTGAGATCGATAATCATAGTTTGAAAATTCAACAGAGCCTCGAGACGTCCCTGTGAAATCTCTGCCTGGTACGGAGTATATTGCGTATACCAACCCGGATTTTCAAGGATATTCCGCTGAATGACACTTGGGAGAAGTGTCCCATGATATCCCATCCCGATATATGAACGGGCAGGGATGTTCTGTTTCATGTTGGATGATAATTCGGTGAGAAGCCCGGATTCTCCAACCGGCGGTCGTATAGAAAATGAATATTGACTGCGAATGGATGTTGGAATGGTTTCATCGATGAGTTGATCTAAGGAGTTTACCCCAATATCCTTCATCATCATTTCACGGTCTTGTGTGTCAGCTCCGAGATGACGGCGTGGAAAATCATCGGTAAAATGTACGGTGTTATTCATGGTGTTTCCTGTGAACATAACGTGTTGTGTAACGGATTGATTATGTATTAAAAACCTCCGGCAAAGTTAAAACGGAAACCACAATACGAGAAACGTAAATCCACAATAAAATAGAATTTTAGAGTAAACTGTTTATTGGAAGGCTTTGCAAAACCCTGTGCGTAAAGAAAAAAGAGTTAAAATTTGTCTGATTCCTGCCCGCCACCTTCTATTTATTTCAATTGTGGTAGGCGCGGAAGTTTCCCCGATGAATCGGGATTTACAACACGAAGGAAAAAGGTAAAATAATGACAAAAATAAAATTACAAAAAATATTTACATCAACCGTTGTAAATCCCTTATTATCAGTCTTTTGCTTGCCCCGTAAGGAGGAACGACTGTACCGGGGTGCATTTTGTGTGCTTGTGTTAACATCCCACGTGCTTG
>JACNKV010000120.1 GCA_014381855.1 Fidelibacterota bacterium
TCTCTGCCTCTGCTCCGCCATCATTCACCAATGTTACAACCACATCCGCCGTCTCACCAGGATCTAAACGACCGTTGCTATTTTCATCGTTGGAAACCGCAACATTCCCAATATTGACAACAGGAGCATATGCCGTGAAATGCATTTCACTTACCCAGGAATCCTCTGATGCAGTTATATTTACAAAAATTGTGAATGGATAATTATTTGGGACATCATTTGTCACTAGAAAATCACAGTCACCTTCTACCAAAACGGATTGACCCGGTTCGATAGTACCATATAAACTTGCGCAATAACTTGGAATTATATACGCATCATTTGTACCAAATGTAGCAGTTACATTTGTGGCAGGATCTACTCCCACATTTGTAATAGTAACATTCATGAAGACCTGTTCAGAAAATTCAATCACTTCATCACCACCGGCATTAACAGAATAATCTGAAACGACCAGAAACGGTCCGTCCGGTGCGATAACAGTCACTTCTTCCACTGACGTAATCTTGTTAAAAGCTGTGATGGTCAACACTGCTGTACCGGGAATAGTTTGAGGAGCATCCAACTGAAGCGTAATTTGTCCTGACACATCGGTATACCCTGATGCCAATATTTCACCATCACGGGATAGAGACACCAACGCATCCTCTACACCAACAGATACCGGGAAATCCGTAACTCCGATCAATAATACACCGCTATGGGTAATATTCATTGCTTCAGGAGTATCAGTTCGCACTTGAATTGAAGGGTCTCCAAAAATCGTCCACGTTGCCATCATTCCGTCATCACCATACACATCAACCATGTTGCAAGAGCCATTGAACCATAACCCACCAATCGTATTTTTTTGTTCTAACTCAACGTTGTTAGAATAATCCCAGCCTACCAGTAAATCAATGGCGTGATCCTGTCCGCGCATTGGGGGTGCCCAGCTTTGGTTAATGGTGGATGCATACATTGCGATAGCTCCCGTTGGTGCACCGGTATTAGAGTTAGTCGCCCTAAGCCACGATTCCGCAAAGCACGTCGTTGGAGAAAAATTTCCATTGACACAAGCAACTGAATTAATAAACGGAAGCATATAATCGTTGGTTAGCCCGTTCACATCAGAGTTACTCAATGGTGCCCCATTCCCCCAGGCTGTTTCGGACCCATGACCGGTGTAATTAATAATTCCGCGCCCGTCGTTAATTGCAGCTACACAGGCAGAGATTGATCCACCGTTACTGTCATAAAATTGGTCAACCTCAGTATAGGTAAAGTTAAGAAGTTTTTCGCGAATATTATCTTCGTGTGCATCATCATATTCACCGTCATCTCCTGTCCCTTGGTCTGATGCGACTCCCATACCTTTATGCAGCCATTCGCCGTCAATAATATCCCGCTCATACCATACGGTTCGTTCGACCTGTGTTTCAACGTGGCTTGAGCTCTCAGCGGAAAACCTCCCGATAAATAATTCCGGATACACATCATCTCCGTCTATAAACACATAAGCAACATCAGAGTCATTTCCACCATGATTCATTGGGGGTACTTGTGCGGCATCTCCAACCAATTGGACAAAAGTAAGGTCATTATTTGCGAGATATTCATCTTCGATAAAGGATTTTATGGCATCGGAATTTGAACCTATGTCAGCGACATTATACATATCACACGGAATTCCTTTCTGATTCTTCCAATCTACGAAAGGCTGCATTGCGTTCATAAACGGTCCATAAGCGATTACAATCATTCTACCATGTTCATCTATTGAGTCGTACCGAACTTCGTCAAAATTAAGGAAATGTCCGCTGTACAATCCCTCAAAATACGTGTTATAGGATTCGAACAATCTTGATTTAACATTGACGATATCGGTTCCGATCGTGTTGACCTGCATCACCAATCGATGATACACCCTCAACGTTTGAGTTTTTGGGTTATATTGGAACGGAAACGCTGTAACGGTAATTCCGCGAAAGTCACGTAAAATGTAGGGAGTTCCTAATTCTGAATTTGACTGCGGATAAAATGAGTCATTTTTATACACATCAGAAAATGTATAAGGGACATCATCCGGGTTTTGGGAACGAGATATCATTCCTTTGGACGGTGCAATCGGAAAGTGATACTCCGTATAGTCCTTTTCAATAATATTGACTTCAACTTTCGCATCATCCGGAATAATAATACTCCGTGAGATTTTAGGTAATTCAGGAGCTCCTTTTTCAAAAGTTACTGCTCCTCCGGGTAAAAACAAACGGTAATAGATATTGCCGTCTATCTCTACTGCCGTTCGTTCAAAACTACCAAATTCATACGCGATGGTTGTCTGTTGCTGATTTGAGGACAGCACATCTGTGCTGAATGTATTCTCATTTATGTTGATTTCTTCACTTAAGCCAAAGACTGCAAGGAGAAGAAAGAAGCTGATTATCTTTAGATTTTTCATCATTTGTATTCTTTTATTGGGTTAATTATTTCATCAAAATTATTTTTTTCATATCCGTAAATTTATTTGTTTTCAGCATACAGAAATACATCCCGCTTGCCATGGATTCACCGGCATTGTTTTTGCCCTTCCACGTTACGGAATGAGTCCCGCCGGTTTTATTTCCTGCATGAAGTGTTTTTATTTGTTGTCCCATCAGATTGTAAATTGCCAGTGAAATATACGATGCTTCAGGTAATTGATAGGTGATGGTTGTCACAGGATTAAACGGATTGGGGTAGTTTTGTTTGAGAGCAAACTTTTCAGGAAGATTAATCGGAGTAGATTTCCGTAGTTCAATCGTTGTTACATCACCTTCAATTTCGACAATGCCATTACCGGCAATGTCAAAAACATTCCCCTTATTATCAATGAGTTCCCATCGTTCTCCATTGTTGATATTATAACCAACGTTCAACGCATCAAACGGATTCACCACTTCAATTAATCCAAAAGAGTCCGCTATTTTCCACCCGCCTTCGAATCGCACATCAAACGCACCCATGGGCGGTTTGGGGGGCAAACTATAACTGAGTTTTCTTTTTTCAGAAATATCCACCCCAAAATAAAGCGTCATCCCATTTAGCGTTAGCGTATTTGCATTTTTAAGTCCCTGTACAGAAGAAATATTCGATCGAGATAATCGTGATGAAACGGAAGTAATTGTGATTTCTCCATTGGATGTGGATCGCACCCAATATCCCTGCCCCGGAGAAAGTGTTTCAGAGTTTGCATATCCCGACGGACTGAATCCATACACCGTATACGGCACAATAATTTCACTCAGATCATTAATATCATTTACATTGGTTTCAGTGTGAATGCCGGATATTAAGTTCCATCCTTCTTCAAGCTGGAGCGTGAGTTCATCCGTGGAAACACCGGTAATTTGACGATTCCCCGCATCGGTAAACCTCAGCCAATATCCCGCGCCCATCGACAGTTCTGCCGCTAATGCATACCCATCTGAATTGTATGCGTAACACGTGTTCTCTATTGCATTTGGATACACATCAGTAGGAGCATCATTCGTAACGTCCAACGGTAATCCAACAATATTCCAATCCGCTATATGAGCTGTACTCACTTGTATAAACTGTGGCGGAAGTGTGATAAAGTCAATCCATGCTGCGTCGGCACCGGAATCAACAGCACCGTCTTTCCGATATCTCCATTCGAATGTATGCAATCCCTGTGAAACAGCGTAATCTTCTTCGCTCCATGAAACTTCGCCATCCCATCGGCCATACTCCACATCATCGATGAAAAATGCCAAATAATCCCAGTCGTCGTTTGGATCCTGTTCACAGGATACACGTTTCCAAAATCTTATTGCTCCGTCTTCAACAACATTTAATTCCAAAAATAATGAGGAAGTTTGGTTCGAGTTTATATCTCCTGACCGCACACAAAATGCCCCATTGAATGGATTGTCATTTTCCATCGTCCAATCAGCATTTCCTCCAAACGTCCAGTTATAGGCACTGAAGTCCCCCATTTCAAAATCTTCGTCCGCAGGAGGAGTCGTAGTGAAACTCCATACGAAGCCTTCGGTTGTCCCGTAATCATTGGTTGCATCGACTTTCCAAAAATATTCTGTGTTAAAATCCAATGTGGGTAACGATGTAAACGATGATGAGGTAACATATTCACCATTGAAGATATTTGTCGGCGGATTATCCGTCCCGAAATACACGTTGAAGGATGTAGCCCCCCCTCCGTTAGACCAATATAGGTTTGTTGTGATATTTGTAAATTGTGCAAAATTTTCAGGATTAGGATTCAACACCGGATTTGGCGGAATAGGTTGTGTAAATATAGCATTCACAGCTTCATAAGCATCCACTCTTCCGGAACCGTAACTGTTATTTTTACCGGGACTACCATAATGAACGGCGGTTTCTTCGATAAATTGACTGATTTGTTCCGGCATTAATGTTGGCTCTTTGGACAACATCAACGCCATGACTCCCGCCACACAAGGTGTTGCCATTGATGTTCCGTCCCACCCGCTTTCGTAACCGGTATCGCTGTAAGCTGACAGAGATTTAATATCCACACCGGGTGCGGAGATATCCGGACGAATCAAACCCATTTCCGGGTCATACGGATAGTCGTTAAATCCGCTAATGCTGCTCCATGTTACCGGTCCGCGGCTGGAGAACGAGGCAATGACATCACTGCTATTTGTGGCACCCACGCATACAACGGCTGAAACTCCGCCCGTGAGTGTCTGATCCGGATTGAGCCAGGGAGGAGGAATATCCCCGGGTGTTGCAACGTTATCAGGAATCGGATATGACACTTGGTCATTCCCTGAATTTGCAGCTGCAACCGAAGCGATGAGTCCGGCGGATAAAGCATTGTTCATTGCCGTTCGCCACGCAGTACGATCCGGCCCCCATGAATGCATCCATCCAAGAGAGATGCTCATAATGTCCGCGCCACGTTCGACACTAAATTGTATGGCTTCCCATACATCAGATTCATACCCATTTCCCGTTGCATCCAAAACTTTGCACGCCATGATCATAGCGTCCGGTGCCATTCCGGTTTGAGACCCGGCTGTACCATCTCCGGCGACCGTCCCTGAGCAATGTGTTCCATGCCCGTGATCATCCATGGGATCATTATCGTCATCATTAAAGTTATATCCATGATGGGGATAGAACAGACCGCCGTTCCACATATGATCCTGAAGATCCTGATGATTATAATTTACACCGGTGTCAATCACAGAAACCAACACGCCACTGCCGGTATATCCCATCGTCCATACATCGTTCGCATTTACCAGTGTGACATTCCACGTAATTTCTCTATTATTGGGATCAGCAGTGTACTGCACAAAATCTTCCGGTTCGTTGGATAATAACATATTACGAAGTTCATCATAATCAATTCGCGAAATATCATGGCGATTTGCAATAGACTGAATTACTGACGGTGTTGCAGAACATGTGACAACATTTGCAATCCAAAGAGGTTGAATGTTTGTGACTGAATTGTTTTTTGAAAATGATTGTAATTCACTCAACAAAGATTTTTGTTTGTCGGCGGAGAACTGCTCTAACGTGTTGATAACATGAGCCCTTCGCGCAGATTTTATCATATTCTTCGCTTCAGAATACAGGCGTTGCGTATCAATTTGCTCTGTCAAAAGAATATTAATTCTGATGAGTTCGTCAGCCTCGGTAAATTCAATCCGATCTCTTAACGGAGATGTTATCGACGTTGGCACTGCACCTAATCCGGTGACAAATAACAGTTGAAGTGTTAGAAAGAATAATATTTTGCATACGTGTTTTTTCAGCATAGCAGCTACGTCCTTCTTCATTTAGTGTAAATTAATTGGAAATAAAAAATCAGGATATTACTTCAACATCACCAATTTTTTGGTTAATGTTTTGTAACCGGTCTTCAGCTGATACAAGTACATCCCGGATGCAACCGGTTGACCATGTGCGTCTGTACCGTTCCAGATGATGTGATGTGTACCAGCCGGCTTTTTACTGCTCACCAATTCCCGTACAACCCTTCCCATCAAATCGTAAACCGTTAAGGTTACATGACTTTCTTTAGGAACATCATACATAATCGTTGTGATTGGGTTGAATGGGTTGGGGTAATTTTGCCTAAGAGCGAACTCTGTGGGAACACCTATTGTTTTATTAAGAAAGAACTGTGTATTATCACCATTAAACTGTATATACCCATCTCCTGATAAACTGGTTTCATTTCCAATAATATCAGATAAAATCCATCGTTCATTATTGGTGATATGGTATTCTATATTTAGATTTTCTGTTGGATTCATAACTTCAATCACAGCATCATTCTCAGAATATTTCCATCCACCTTTAAACCGGACATCACATGTACCGGCAGGTGGTTTAGGTGGAAGACGATAGCTTTGCTTTTGTTCTTCAGTGAGTTCAAATCCAAAGTAGAGAGGGTTATTGTTAATGCGTATCCAATTCGCGTTTTTTGGTTCACGCCAGGTGGTTTCTTGCGTTTTTCCCGAACCATTCTCAGAAATGGTAATCGTACCGGTTCCGGTTGATAAAATCCAATATCCACTTCCTGCGGAAAAACTATCTGTATTTTCATATCCCTCCGGAGAAAACCCATAAACGGTATTCGGAACGATCAATCCACTTGGGTCAAAAACAGACGTAACCGAAACGGTTTCGGTGATACCCGAAATCAAGTTCCAACCCTTGATAACAGATATATTCACTTCGTCAAATGTCAATCCGGTAATACCGCTCCCACGATTCTCGGAAAATCGGAGCCAATAGCCAAGCCCCGGTTCAACGTACTCACTTTGGATATATGTGTTTGCTTGGTATGCAAACAGTGTTCCCGTGACCGGATCAGGGAAAACAGACATATAGTGCATATCCTCCATTATCAGAGGTGTTCCTACCAAATTCCATCCTCCCTCGTAATCCAGGTTCATCGTTTGCTGTTCTGAATTTGGATATGAAGTTACGTTTACAAACGTGTATTGATTCCCAAAAAGTGAAGGATTAGAAATTCCGCCGCTGTCAGGAGAAAATGACCCGTAAAAATAGTCTGCTTCAATTACAATCTCCGTTTGAGTTTCGGTGTCCCAATACATGAGATTGATCGCGTTTCCTTCTACAAATCCTGATGTTACTGTCCCGGATGATGCACATTCATTAATGTGTTCAAACACCGGAATCACAATCGTAGAGTTCCCATCTCCGATAAGAGAGGCTCCTGCGAGTATCTGTCCTTCCATACCTGAACATTCACCATCATCGGGGATTCCGTTAAAGTCTAATACACCGATTTCATCGCCAATGTCTCCAGGTTCCGGTGCAGGTGGCGGTGTGACAAGAAGGTAGTGAATTTTACCCAATCCGGTTTCCAAATAGTTTTCTAACCCTCCATTAAGAATGTCAGAATAATAATCACCTGAAAGAGTCATGATTGGATCCGGAATATTGAAATTTACTTCATCCGTGGACGTCCCGTCTTCAACAGTAATTATTGTTGCCACATTGAAAGTTTCAGCATCAGGATAAAAGTGCACCCTGTTGAGTAATCTCTCCCCGCCAATCATTTCAGATGATGCTTGAAAACACGCAACAATATAATCACCGGCAGGAAGGTTTGCCCAATATCTTCCGTCACTCCAAATCTCAGCTCTTACCCAATGGTAGCTATTCGACACCGGGATAAACTCAATATACGTATAATCCGTAAATGTTGACACACCCTCACCACTATCAATATATTGGACATAACCGGATATCTTTCCTGTGCCGGGCAGTATATCTAAATTAATATTATGTGTTGTATTATTTTCGATTGTCAACGAACTGAAATACCCTTCATATCCTTCGACATTCACAAAAATAGTCGCTTCACCTTCCGGAATATTTTCAATTGAATAATATCCGGTCTCATCGCTGTCTAAGTGGTAAATTGTCGGGGCATTCATTGAATCGGCAGGCAGACTGTAAATTGTCAGGTCGGCGGCAGAGATATCTCTGCCCAAAGCATTGTCTATAATAAATCCATTGACTGAACCATTAAAGGAAAATGGCTCTAAAAATATATCGACGATTTGATCATTTTGAGCGGTTACCGTGAATTCCGTAGGAGCAAATCCTAGCGCATTCACAAAAAGAACCGTTGACTCTGCGTAAAATGTGTAATCTCCATTTTCATCGGATACGGAAATAATCTCCCAATATCCTTGGTTCTGTGTATCAACCCAACGGCTGATTGTAGTCCCTGGAATCCCCTGGTTTTCTTGTGTGTCATCTAAAATTCGCCCGGTACATTCGACGCCATCATTTTCTTCGGGAGAAAGTTGAAAACTGCTACTGATGTTCACCGAAACTAAAAAGTTAAAATCGGCAAATATTGTATAGTTCTCTGCTACAATAAATAATCTATACTCACCATTTTCCAGCTCGGGGAAAAAGAACAATCCATTTTCATCTGTATATTGTTCTACGTACGTAATTAACGAATCATTAGATGCAGACCATTTTACCAGCGCAACTCTTGCTTCACCTATGGGGAATCCGCTGTTTCCGTTCGTAATCGTACCATCAAACTCTGCTGAGAAGATTGTTCCAATCATTAAGAAAGACCAAAATATGATTCTGATGAAAAACAAATGAGATGCTGGTTTTATTTGATCGCTCTTGATAATATTTCTCCGGGTTATTTTTCTCTATGGGCGTTTCATTAAACTATTGAACTTAAATCGTCACCAAGGATTTTCCGATAGTTGCAGTCAAATTAAGAATGCTTGGATAGCTGACTTCCAATTTTTCAGCCAATCTCCGTTTGTTTTGGCCGTATTCTTTGTACAAATAGCTCAAGACTTCCTGTTCGTATTTTTGGTTAACTGCTTTCCATGAAGTTGTTTTATTCTTTCGGATAAATCGATTAATCTCCTCAGGAACTTTATAGCCCTTAACCGAACTTACCCGTTCTAGGATTGAAAATAAAGATCGTTCGGCAATTCCCAATTCCACTGCAGCTCGGCGTTTTGAACCGGCACGTAAAATCGTTTCCTCTAAAAGAGCGTTTTGGAAAACCATCCGAATTTCTTTCAACGATTTATCAATTGTGTGTGAATAGATATTTCGTTTTTTAGTTTTTGCCTGGAATCTGTATTCTTTATGTGTCTCGATAAAATCGAAATATCCTCGGATGGCTAACAAAATATCACCGGAACTTGGAAAATGATGTTGAAGGAGTTCCATTGAAGATTGATATCCTTTTTTAAAGAAAAATTCCGCAGAATCAAATTCATCATTTTTCTCGTTGCACACTCCAAGATAATAACAAAGTCCCGGCAGTCTGTGGTACACACCATTTTCAGTTGCAATATCTAAGGATCTTTGAAAACAACCTGTTGCTTTTGCGATGTTTTCCGAATGAAAATGTACGTAACCCATATTTGCTAACGCTGCGCTCTTAACATAATGATTGTCACTTAGAGTAATTACATCGGATAAATTTTGTAAAGATTCGTGTGAATTCCCCCGATGAAATTCGAGCATGCCAATATCATGCATGATGGCTGCAACAATATGGAGAGAACCATGGGTGTTGGCATAATCCATTCCCAAACGATAAAATTCCATCGCCCGATCATAGTCTTTCATTCTCCGACAAGCATTCCCTAAAGATTTATAATGGTAAGCCACTATATGATGTTGAGACACCTTCTTAAAATAGGTCAGTGAATTTAATAGATCCTTCACAACACCTTTGTCATTCTGTCTCATCCTATTTTCGAAAAGACGATAACCGGCATTCCTCTGAAGGTATTCAGACTGAGAATAGGACATAACTTTTTCAAGTAAAATTGATGATAAATCCACATTGCCGGTTAGGGTTAACATGATGGCCATTTCAATCGTAATGAATGCTCTGGATTCATCATCCTCCTGGCAATCGGATAATAAAGAAAAAGCATATCCCAACAACTTTGTGGCTTTTAACAAGTCCCCTCTTGACTTATGGTACCGTGCCAAACCCGCGTAGAGGACAGCACGTTTACGCGGTGAGTGATTTTCCTGTAAAAGAAGCTCCAATTGCTCTTTTGTATTTGGGAGCGGAGCGTGCTTCACTCTGGACAAATGTGCGATAAACTCTATCCAGTGATAATCTGATTCAATAAGAACATCAGATATCCGGACGTCCGGGGTTCCATTGCATTCAAATAATTTTGGTACGTTTAACATAATTTTCCTCGTTATTCTATTCTATAATGTATAACATCAATTGCTTTTCTGCAAGTGATACTTATTATTTTGCATACTTTGTGTATTTTGTTTCATGCTTTAGTCATGATGTTTTTGAGCGAATTGATTTATTGATTGATTATAGTAATAAAACCTTCTCCATTTGATCGAAGCCAGTAGGCGTTCCCGGGGATAAGTTCATTTGAATTGACAAATCCATTATCATAATAAAAAAGTGTATTGGGAACAATAATGTTCTCAGTGTCAACGATTTCATCGATGGAAAGTGTCTCAGATATTCCACAAATTAAATTCCAACCTTCTGAGAGGTTGAGTGTGACGCTTTCGATGATTCCCCCGGATATGTTTTCCCATCCCTGATCAGGAAAACGCAACCAATATCCTCTGCCTTCTACTAAACTTTCTTCTTGAGAGTATCCATCATTTTCAAAAGTATATAACGTATTTTCGCTAGATGACGGAAAGACTTCAGAACAAGATGCATCGGCAACTGTTACCGGCAATCCAACTAAATTCCAACCTTGCTGAACAGAAACACCAATCATCGTTACATTGTTCTCTGTTAAGTATGTACCATTTCTGTAAATATTCCCACGGTACGTCGACCATTGGACATCCACAAAACTCGGTGTTTTCATATCTATTGCAAATAATCCACTATTTATACCAATAAATATTTCAATGTCATCATCTTCGTCTAATTTTGCTACACAAGGAGACCCTGTAATACTTACTCCCACATTAATTGGAAAAGACTGGACAAGTGTTCCGTCCAGGTGAAAAGCAAATATGTTGCTGCCCGCCGCAGTTATTATTTCCAAAATTCCGTCTCCATCAAGATCTGAGAACACGGACGAAGAGAGAACATTTCCGCCAAGGTTTCTCGGCCATCCGGGAAGCATATTCCCATTTTCATCTACACCATATAGATAATCATCATCAGACCCAAAAAAGATCCCATAGTGACCTCCGTACAAACTGGTAATACCGACAGATGTATTAATATTTCCTCCGGTTTGAATCTCAAAGCGAAGAGTTCCGTCATCGTTTATTGCATAAAGTGAGTTATCTCGATTCCCTGAAAAAATAATATGTGTATGACCATACTCATCCGGAGCCGGGAGTTGAAGAACAGAGGGTGCTGTCTTAAATTTATCATTCGCATGAAATGGAAATCCATCTATGGTAACTCCAGTGTGATCAATTAATATTATATTTCCGCCTTCGGTGGTACAAATAATGTCGTCAAACCCGTTATTAGCAATATCCGCTAAAGCTACTCCTCTCAGCATTCGTTCATTTATTTCCAAAGGAAACCCCGGGACATTTGTTCCATCATGGTTTAAAGCAAATATTTTACCGGAGGATGTGTAACCACAAAACACGATTTCAAGCTCTTCATCGTCATCTAAATTTCCAAGTGCGGGTGAGCCCATCAGATATTGCCCGGCATAAAAATCTAGTTCTGTATTACCAAACGCATCTAAAATACTTAAGTACCCGGTTTTTGATGTAACAACTATTTCCATATTCCCATCGTTATCAATATCTCCAACAGATGGTGAACCCCATATTTGGTCTCCAAGATTAACCGGCCAGTTCGAAAATTCTTCACCGGCACTATTCAACATATGGACATTCCCCTGATAATCCGCCACAATAATTTCTTTGTTGCCGTCGTTATCAATATCTACCACAATCGGAGTTGATACAACTTGCTGACCAAAATCAATCGGAAAATTCAGTTGATTTAATGATAATTGAATTGAGAAAGTGAAATCTCGTTCGTAGGGAAGCCCGGCATCTGTGGATGCGGTTAAACTCAGATTAAACGTATAATCACCTAATAGAGCTTCTTGAGAGAAGGAAACAACAAACGGATTCTCCGTATTTGTGGCAGATTCGTCAGTGTCAATCGATGAAAATTCTGCATAATTATTGATAATTGAGACATATTCGTTTGTAGAATTTAATGTCAATTGAACGTCCGAAGCAGCCGGCCATGGTATCCTATTTCGGATACTTACGAATATGTTTGCCGTTTCTCCCGGATTAATAACATTGTCGCCATCCCCGGAGATTTCGACACTCTGTGTGTTTTCCAGAATGAGATTAGGTACATTTAAATCTTCAGGTTCAATTCCCATAATTGCAGCTTGACCGCTTGAAAAATTATATCCGCCTGCATTCAAGTTACTGAGTAGAAAGTACCCATCTGCAGAGCCGCCCCATCCCCAGTTACAATGATAGTAATCTCCTTGGTAGCCGTCAATATTCCACGCATGCCCCCCACTAGTGTCATATCCGCGGTAAACCATTGGCCTTCCATTTTCTAATTCCGTTTGCATCATGGTATTCCATTGATTGTCAGAGTAGGAGTCCTTTTCCTCAAAATGGATGCTACTTTGGTAAAGAAAATGTTCTTCTAACGCTGTCATTGCACAGGGATATCCCCATCCAACCCATGCACCGGAGCCATCCGCTCCATACCCCATATCAATGGCGACTCCACAGTGATATAAAAGTGTTTGAGAAGCAAGAGTAGCTGTCGTATTTGGCATGTTAGAAAAATCATAATACGTGTTTTCAAAATCTGCAAATAGATATCCATAGTCCCAATGAGTATAGCCATGAGAACCGGCTCCCACTACCGGATAAGACCAGTAATGCATCACCTGAGCCATAGAGACAGCCACACATCCAACTAAAGCTCGCCCTCCGGGTCCTTGAGAATCAAGAGGACAAAGAGCGTTCCAAGGTGATGATTGATTAAACCGTGCAGAAATCAAGATGGGAACATCTCTTAAATTACTTGTTGGCTGTATAGAATCAGATTGATATTTATCCCAGGCTGATTGAATTTCTTCGGTTGGTTCAACATCGTCTTGAATAGATTGAAATATTTCTCTTCGGTAGTTTGACTCTATCTCCTGATACTGAACCGGCAAATTTGAGGGATCGTAAGTTTCTTCAAAACTATATCCAATGACAGGGAACGATCTGTCATCTGCCGAAACCAGAACAAATCCTTTAGGGGACATGTTTACCACAAAAACCGTGATTTCTCCTTTTTCGAATAAAGGAATTATCTCTGTGCTTTTTATTTCATCGTTGTTAAAGTTACTTCGCTCAATAAATAGATTTACCGAAATATTACCGGCAACTTCCTTTGAGATTGGGCTTCCAATAATCCATGTGATACTAAAAAATATCAGAAAAAAGGAAATTGGAGATTTTGTGTATATCTTCTTCATTGTTCTTCCTATTGTGTTAATATAATAGTGCCAATTCCATTAGAACGAATCCAATAGGCTTTCCCAGGGGCCAAGACTTGACAAGCCTGGTATCCGCCGTTGGTATAGTCGTAAAGTGTTCCACTTATGATCAAATTATCAGGATCCAAAATATTATTAATATTCACCGGAAACGAAATGCCGGAAATCAAGTTCCAATGTTCATTCAATTGAACGGTATTTTCATTAATAATCAGCCCAGAGATATTTGTAATACTTGTTTCACCGAAACGAAGCCAATATCCCTGCCCGGCAGTAAGGTCCTCACTGGGGATATATGCACTTTCATATGCATAAAGTGTTCCCTCTATTGCTTCCGGAAAGATATTCATGTGGTAAGGGTCCTCAACGACCACTGGTAATCCCACAAGGTTCCAGCCTGCGTCCTGTGTGATTTCAATCATCGTCTCAGAATTTTCTACCACTGTCAGACTAAAATTCAACTCTGTACTATACTGAACATAGTCATTCACGTTCGATATTAGTTCTAAACTAAAATCAATTTCTCCTTCTTGAACCGTGTCATAAAACAGTAGAACAAATGGCTCTTCGGCATTGAGTGAAGCACCCCCGGGACTTATCGATCCAAAACCGGCTTGGTTATTTTGAATCAATACATTTTCACCATCACATGTGAGCGTTCCTGTGATATTTACTGCATCACCCCAAGTTTCATTATTATGGATGATTATCCTCAATTCCACATTATCCCCGGGATGAATTTCACTTCCGGATCCGTCGATGATCGAAATATCACTTTCCACAAATTCCAACTGTGGAAACAATCCCGTTTCGATTGCCATGTGTGCGTCCACTCGTCCGCGGCCTAACCGTCCCTGCAAATAGGATTCTTGATTAACCTGATAGACAACCGGATCTGCGGTTGCTAATATCATTGTTTCCAATTGAATATTCGTCATACTTGGATAGGCAGATTTCAATAACCCAACACAACTGGCAGCAATTGGCGTTGCCATGGAGGATCCATCCCAATTTGTGTAATTATTACCGATAACTGTACTTCGAATATTTTCCCCGGGTGAAGATAAATCTATGGATTCGTGATACGTTGCCCAATGGTTCCATTGATTTCCGGTTCCAATCGGCGCGACTGAAATTACATTTTCATAGCTGGATGGATAGTGTGTCGCATATTCTTCTCCATATGGATAAGAATCTTGTCCGTTTCCTCCGGCAGCAAAAATAACCGCATTGTAGGTATTGTGGGCCACATTGATATTAGCTTGTTCGTAACTACTGTATCCACCGCCGCCCCAGCTGTTATTTATAATCGCAAACGTTCCGGCATAATAACCGGCCTTTGCGGCATAAAGTATACCGGCGTACCCTTCGGTGATATATGGACCATCCGTTTGGTTTTCTCGTGACACTTTAACTGACATAATAGAACAATTGAAAGCTGTAGAAGCGATTCCTGTACTGTTATCAGTGCTTGCTGCCAACAACCCGGCTACGTGGGTTCCGTGTGCCCAAGTACCATAACTCGAAACCCCGGTCTTTGGAATTGGATTATTATCATCCGTTCCACTCCATCCGGATAAATCCCAACCAATTAGATCATCCACAAACGTCGTGGAATTATTATCCCAATCATCGTCGTCAATGCCGTTCAAATCTCCCGGATCTAACACCCATTCTCCCCCGACATATTCAATCGTATGCCCGTCACCATCTGCATCCTCGTTCAGATTTTGCCACAGGTTGTTTCTCAGGTCAACATGGTCCCAGTCTACACCTGTATCAACGGATGCTAACAATACACTTTCATTCCCCGGAATTTCACCACCGGAGATATTCCAATTGTCCCAGGCATCATTTGCATTGATTTGTGTTAAAAACCATTGTTGATAATAATAAGGGTCATTCGGTGTATACGTTGGTTTTCTAATTGGCTCCAACTCTGCGGACAATACCGGGCTCAATGTTTTCACGTCATTAAGGATATTATCCCTTTCACTACGATACTTTTCGGGAAGAATCACCCTATAAATTCTATTTAAAAATATATCCCCGTCAAAATCCATGTTTGTTGCAAATGGAATCCATGGTTCGATATCAATCCCGTTCATAGATTGAAAATACGCATCTAATTCGGGGTTGCTTAAGGTTATCCCTGATGATTGTCTGTTTATGCGCATCACATCAATTTCCGGTTTTAGACAAAATAAAATCGCATCTAAACGATGAATCGGCTCTGCCAGCAAAACCGTCACCATTACTGCGAATATACTTGGAATACTTTTCAAACTCATCTTTTTCCTGTTTTTCCTTTTTGCATGTTAATCATATTATCTCCAAATCCTCGTGACTTAAATCACATTTATCAAGGATTTTACCGTCTTATTATCTTCAATTAAAAACGGGGTTTTTAAGGAATAATTCCCTATTAATACATCGTTAAGTTTACGAAATATAATTGAATATAATTTGACGAATGAGAAAATATATTCGCTAGATTAAATTGATTATTTGTAGTTGTAATCGACTATATTACGATGATTATAATTTAGCAAATTGATCTGTAATTTCTATCAATTTTGAACGAATTCCCGGTTCGGTCATCGAGTGCCCGGCATCCGGCACAACGTGGAATTCAGCTTCCGGCCATGCTTTGTGGAGATCCCAAGAAGATGTCATTGGGCAAACGACATCATAACGACCTTGTACAATCGCTGTTGGAATGTGTCGTATTTTCCCCGCATTCCTTAGCAGTTGATCTTCAGGATTAAACCAACCCCGATTTACAAAGTAATGACATTCAATTCTTGCAAACGCTTCTGCAAAAGCCTCTTCACCGAAACGGTCGATTAACTGGTCATTTGGATATAATTTGCTTGTACTTCCCTCCCAAATACTCCATGCACGAGCAGCATCTAATCTGGTCTGTTTATCATTACTGGTTAACCGTTTATAAAACGCATTCAATAAATCTCCGCGCTCCTCACTTGGGATTGGTTTGAGATAATGTTCCCACGCATCGGGGTAAATATAGTTAGCTCCTTCCTGATAAAACCAGTGGAGTTCTTTATTTCGCAGCATAAAAATCCCCCGTAAGATTAAACCTTTCACTCGTTCCGAATGCGTTTCTGCATATGCCATCGATAAGGTGCTTCCCCAACTTCCACCGAAGACAACCCATTTCTCAATATTCAGATATTTTCTAATCATTTCAATATCTCTGACGAGATCCCAGGTAGTATTATCCCGGAGTTCGGCGAAGGGAGTACTTTGCCCACATCCACGTTGATCGAATAATATTATTCGCCACTTTTCAGGATTAAAATACTGTCGATAAATTGGTTCGATGCCTCCGCCGGGACCTCCGTGCAAAAACACAACCGGCTTCCCTTTTGGATTTCCGGCTTCTTCTACGTGGATCGTGTGTAAATCAGATACGTTTAGAAAAAATTCGTTAAATGGTTCAATGGGCGGATAAGGCTCTCTCATGATTGTATTCCGTTTTTTATTAAAATATTCACGCGATAGATTAGGTTTGATTCTCCATGCAAATCAATGATAATTCATACGAAAAAACCCTCCAAACGGAGGGTTTTTTCTATAACTGCTGAAAGGATATTAATTAAACAGCACCTTGGTCCAGCATTGAATCGGCAACTTTGATAAATCCGGCAACATTTGCACCTTTAACATAGTTGATGAATTCACCTTCAGTCCCGTATTGCACACAAGATTCATGAATGCTCTTCATAATATTTTGAAGTTTTTCATCCACTTCTTCCCGCGTCCAATTCAACCGCATACTGTTTTGGCTCATTTCCAGACCCGAGACAGCAACACCACCGGCATTTGCAGCTTTTCCAGGTCCATAAAGAATTTTGCTCTTTATGTAGACACTGATGGCTTCCGGAGCTGAAGGCATGTTTGCACCTTCAGAAACACAGATGCAGCCATTTTTTACAAGCTTTTCTGCTTCTTCGCCACTCACTTCATTCTGCGTTGCTGACGGAAGTGCTACATCACATTTCACTTCCCAAGGACGTTTGCCTTCATGATATTCCGCACCGTATTTATCAGCGTATTCTTTAATTCTGCCACGTTTTACATTTTTCAAATCCATGACAAATGCCAATTTTTCACGATCGATACCTTCCGCATCATAAATATATCCGGAGGAGTCAGAAAGTGTCACAGGTTTACCACCAAGATCTAAGACCTTTTCAACGGAATACTGAGCAACATTCCCGGAGCCGGAAATAGCAACCGTTTTCCCCTCGAAACTTTCGCCGCGGGTTTTTAACATCTCTGCAGCAAAATACACGTTTCCGTATCCAGTCGCTTCCGGACGAATCAAACTTCCGCCCCAATTCAACCCTTTACCTGTAAGCGTTCCGGTAAATTCGTTACGCAGGCGTTTGTACTGACCGAACATGAACCCAATCTCACGTCCGCCAACACCGATATCGCCCGCAGGGACATCCGTATCCGGACCAATATGACGCTGGAGTTCTGTCATAAATGACTGGCAAAAACTCATGACTTCATTGTCTGATTTACCTTTTGGATCAAAATCAGACCCACCTTTTCCCCCACCCATGGGGAGAGTGGTCAAACTGTTTTTGAAGACCTGTTCAAAACCAAGAAATTTTAAGATTCCAAGATTTACCGACGGATGAAAACGCAACCCGCCTTTGTATGGACCAATTGCAGAATTAAATTCCACACGGAAGCCCCTATTCACTTCGACTTCACCTCGGTCATTTCTCCATGGAACTCGGAACATGATCACACGCTCAGGTTCGACAATCCGTTCAAGGATTTTTGCATGCATGTAATGCGGGTGATCCTGAAGAAAATCCCATAGGGATTCAACGACTTCCTCTACGGCTTGATGAAATTCAACTTCGCCTTTGTTTTTGGCTTTCACCGCATCCATAAAGGATTCAACTGAACTGTACATAAGAAGTAATCTCCTATTTTGTTGTAATGAAATAAATATGTCTAAAATAGACGGCGAAAATTACATTGACAAATAAATGTAAACCCAAGCAATTTGAAGCAAATATTACGATATATTTGGGGTAAAAAAGTGTTCATGTGATAATGTGTTCAAGTGCCCGCCCGGAGCAGACGGGCCACACACGTCTTCAGTCCACGCCAGAGGAAACCACGAAGTGTCGGGGAATTATTATCAAAGTTGAAAATGATTCACTACCCAGTCAAGCCAGAGTAGACCCTCCAAAGGCGGGTAGACAGTTCATCATTTTACTCCGCAGACACATTATTTGAAATAAATCGCTACAACATTTTCCATTTAACATTTTCCATTTAACATTTATTATGGTAATTTTGCGACGCCTTTTTTTGACATCTACCACAGTTTTGGCGGAGTAGCTCAGTTGGTTAGAGCAGCGGAATCATAATCCGCGTGTCGGGGGTTCAAGTCCCTCCTCCGCTACTCGAACAAAAACTCTTATCTTTTATTCAGTAACTTTTTGACTTGGTTAACCCGTGAGAAAAAGACCGCTT
>JACNKV010000092.1 GCA_014381855.1 Fidelibacterota bacterium
ACATACAAGCAAAAAATACGTATGTTGGACATCTGAAAGATATCAGCATTAACCCCGATTTAAGTGATCACTCGGCCTTAGGTACGACTTTGGGACAGATGTATACAGGAAATATGGTTCTTGCAACGGATTTCTTTACAACCCTTTCAGGTGCTTTGGCTGGTGGTTCAGCGCTATATTTGGATGGCTCCGAACAAGCCGCAGACGGTTCGGCGCAAGCCGCAGCAGGCGCAGCCAGTGCAACAGATGCCGGAGACGGACTCCAACCACTTGTTGATGCAGGTGCCGGAGATGTTTCTTTTGACAATCTGGTACTGGGTGGGTATATGGCTCAAGCCGATGTGGATGCAATTGCTGCAGGAGCTGCTCTCCTTGGTATACCGTTTGACTCCGCAGTCAATACTCCGAACGCTACTCAACCGGCATTCTATGGTGCGGCGACACAGCTTACAGCAACATCAATATATTATGCGAGCTATTCAGTTGCTTTAGCAGATACTGCAGAAATGTATGCAGAGGATTCCGAAGCCGCAGCAGGAAATGCAGCAGCCACAGCTGACGTAGAAGTGGATGTCGTTCAAACAGGATCTGCACTTGCACCGGTAATTGGACTTTATCTCACACCGGTAGAAGGCTTGGGTCTTTCGATTCGCTATGAAGGTCAGGCAGACATGACGCTTGTCAATGATACTGAAATCGACGGCTCCGGACTTTTCCCCGATAAAGGAGAAACTCCCTCAGATATGCCGGCGATGCTTGCAACCGGTCTCTCTTACAAACTCTTACCTTCTCTTCGCATTGAAGGTAGCTACAACATCTACTTTAACAAAGACGTTGACTGGGGCGGAAAAGAAGCATATACCGATAACGGTTTTGAATATGGTGTCGGTGCTGAATTTGCTTTGAGCAATGCTCTTACACTCAGTGGCGGTTGGTTGTATGCAAACGGGAACGTCCAAAACTTGTACAATTCTGACATGAGTCACAGCCTTCCATCAAACACTATAGGTTTTGGTGGTAAGTATGCCTTGAGCCCAAGAATGGGACTGTCATTTGGTGTATCAAATACATCTTATGAAGAAGGAACAAATGATGCGGAATATGAGACGTATATGAAAACAGCATTAGATGTTGCGTTTGGGTTAGACTACGCTTTTTGATAATTTTATAAAAAACACTAGAGAGAAAAAGGTTGCATTTGCAGCCTTTTTCTCTTTGTGGGAAACCTGTGTCGTCGTACGTGTAAAATGACCCTTGAACAGTTGATTTTATAACAAGATACGGTATGCCCCAATAGTTATGTCTGTCATTTCATGTGCTTATAAAAAGAGAGAAAGAAAAGGGTCACGGTTTCCTTTCATTTTCTTGGTGCAAAAGCTATGAAATCACATGGAAAGTGAGGCCATGTGACTCATTTTACAGAATTTTTTGGATATAGCCATAAGGTTTATGCTATGTTTTACGTAAATTTTTCTATTTGATATATCAACAGGAACAAAGTAGATTACCTCGTCTGTAAAGATGAAGAAGTCTCAATTGAACGGTCTTTAGACTACAAGTTCTTAACTAATAACACACAGGTAACTATCATGAAAAAAACAACCATACTCGTTCTGTTTGTTTCCTTGATTTTAAACGTAGTTTTTGCGGGAGGGTTGGTGGTTAATACAAACCAAAGCGCTGAGTTTATTCGAACAATGAACAGAAACCATTCAACAGAAGTGGATGCTGTACATTTTAATCCGGCCGGATTAACAAACCTAAATGACGGATGGCACCTTTACTTAAGCAACCAAACAATCAAACAACACAGAACGGTATATGTGATGACTGATTCAACAAACGGAGGAGCGCCGATTCCATACAACAACGAATCGTACGGAGGGACTACTTTTGCGCCGGTATTTCCAAATTTATACGTAGTGTATAAATCAGGAAGAGTGGCACTATCCGGTGGTTTTATGCCAGTGGGTGGTGGTGGAAGCGCAACATTCCCGGAAGGATTGCCGGCGTTTGAAACAGAGTTGGCCGGAACAAAGGGATTGCCTTCTCATATGTTTGCACTGGCAGTTGGTGCGCCAAATCCTTTTGGATTTGTTCCGTACGGCCCAATTAATGGATATTCCCTGGATGCGGCTTTTGAGGGTTCTTCTATTTATTTAGGGTTCCAGGGAAATGTCTCTTTGGCGCTAAGTAAGATGGTTTCGCTTTCTGCTGGGGCTCGATATGTGATGGCAAACAATGAATACATCGGACACCTGAGAGATATTACACTCTTCACAGAAAACAACCCCGGTGGTGACGGATTTGGTGAACTTACAATCGAAGGAATACCCTATCTTAGCGACAAAGAAGTAGAAGCTTCAAAATCAGGTTCCGGCATTACAGGGATTTTCGGGGTCAATTTCAACTTTGGTGAGCGTATGAACGTGGGTGTCAAATATGAAACAATGACGGAATTAGCCCTGATTACATCTACAATTGCGGACTCAGTTGACCTTTTCCCCGATGGAGATACTACCAATGCAGATATCCCAGCTTTTTTAACGGTGGGGTTGTCTTTTCGTATTACGGATAATCTAACGCTTAATTCCAGTTTTGGATATTATTGGAATCACGATGTGAATTGGGACTGGGCAGAGCGTGGCACGACACCAGAGGCCGAAGCATCTGATTTCGTAAATAATGGTTTTGAAGGTGGAATTGCCGCAGAATATATGTTGAATGAAAAACTCATGTTAAGTGCCGGATACTTGTACAATGTAGGCGGAGCAAAAGATGAGTATAACTCTGACATGGATTACAGCAATCCAAAAACAGACACCTATGCGACAGGAATACGTTATTACTTAGGTGAAGCAACCGCCATTACTGTTGGTTTTTCTCATACAGTATATGATCAAGCACAAAACACGTTAATTGATACTCCGTTTGAAGAGCATTATGATAAAACAGCCAATGTGATTGCTTTCGGGGTTCAGCATCATTTCTAAATAAACAATTCATGAAAAAACATACCATCCTCACATAATAACGTTTTATGTGGGGATGGTTATGTAGAGATGCCTTGAGCCCAAGAATGGGACTGTCATTTGGTGTATCAAATACATCTTATGAAGAAGGAACAAATGATGCGGAATATGAGACGTACATGAAAACAGCATTAGATGTTGCGTTTGGAATAAATTACGCTTTTTGATCGCAGTAAAGAAAAATGATGAAAGAAAAAGACCGCAAATGCGGTCTTTTTCTTTATAGTAAACTTTAGACTCGATCCGTCCGATTTTTCAATCAAAAGACTTACGCCTTAATTCCGGGCGTGGATTGAGCCCTTCATGGTTTTATAATAATCAAAAAAGACACGGTCATTCGGAGTGAGGAATCTACTTAATTTTGTGTTGGAGGTTCAGTTTTGTGCACTAAGCATTCGTGTAGAGTTTAAAGATGTAGATTCTTCCTCACTTCGTATCGTCAGAACGACAAAAAGACTGTGTCATTCCGAAATGAGGCACGAATGAGGAATCTAAATTGTCTTTGCCCCGGAGTTGAGTTTGGTGCTCCGTATCATCTTCCCCGGGGGTTGAGAATGCAGATCCCTCACGCTCCTGCGTCGGTTCGGGATGACAGAAAATAGTATGTGTCCGAAATGAGGTACGA
>JACNKV010000016.1 GCA_014381855.1 Fidelibacterota bacterium
GGTCCCGGGTTACACGTCACTTCATTTCGCAAGACACATTACATCCGGCACATTTTGTGGGTTTACTTTTCGTCATAAAAAACAATCTCCACAAATACCGAATAGTGAACCAAACAGCGACCCCTACAACAGCAAATGTCAGCAAAACATCAATCACGACAGCCATCCGAAAATACTCCCAATCTGAAAGACACCGAAGGCTAATACCCATGCCAAAACAATGGAATATACAATGGAAAACAGTGTATAACTCCAGCTTGCGGTTTCGCGTTTGATTGCCGCTACCGTTGCGAGACACGGTGTATAAAGCAGGGTAAATATCAAAAATCCAAGGGCAACTAAAGGAGTCATCCCCGATTGTTGAAGCCGGTTAATCACTCCGCTGCTTTCTTCGTCAACATCTTCACCCACTCCAAAAAGAACACCGTAAGTTGATACAACAATCTCTTTGGCGACAAATCCGGTAACAAGAGCTACCCCTTCCCGCCATGAAAACCCAAGAGGAGCAACAACAGGTTCAATCCACTTACCAATTTTTCCGATCCATCGCTGTTCCATCATCTCGGCAGTTTCCTGAAAGCGAAGTTCAGAAAGCGCCATTTCCAGCTTCATTTGATTCCGACTGAGGAGTGAATCGCACTGAGCAGTTAATAATCGATACGGTTCACTTTCCGAAAAAGACACCATTTCAGAAACGTATCTTGTTTCTGCTTTTTTCACAGATTCACTGAATAATGAATGGATTTCGTCGATTTTCTCTTCGTGTATGTTGCGGATAGAAAATTTTTCTGACGAATAATCCCGGGACAATTGTATATCCCTTGGAAAATACCCTAACGCCCAGATGATGACAGAGCCCACTAAAATGACAGTCCCCATTTTTTGGATGAATATAAATCCACGTTCCCATGTGTGCAGTAAAATTGAACGGAGTGTCGGTCGTTGATACGGTGGTAATTCCATGACAAAAGGTTTTGACATCCCTGCCAAGAATGTTTTACTGAACAGTTTCCCTGATGCAATTGCGGCAATAATCCCAAATGTGTACAGGCCAAAAATTACGGTAGCAGCCTGCTGTGGAAAAAATGCCCCGACGACCAAGACATACACCGGGAATCGCGCCGAGCAACTCATGAACGGATTGATTAAAATCGTGAGAATCCGATCCCGTCGTGTCTCTAAAATTCGTGTCCCCATAATCGCCGGAACGTTACATCCAAATCCCATAATCATCGGGATAAAGGCTTTCCCATGCAGCCCGATTGTATGCATAATTCTGTCCATAATAAATGCCACCCGCGCCATATAACCGGAATCCTCAAAAATAGCGATGATAAAAAATAGGATGAAAATATTAGGAAGAAATATGGCGATAGATCCTACTCCACCGATGATGCCGTCTACCAAAAGACTGGCAAACATTCCGTCTGATAATAAACGTGTAAATACGTTCATGAGCCACACAACTCCGGTATCAATCCAATCCATTGGATAAGCACCAAGGTCATAGGTCAGTTTAAACATCAGCCACATCATCATGGCAAAGACGGGGAGCCCCAGCCAGCGGTTCGTCAGCACTTTATCAATTTGCCGGCTATAATCTCTCGGTTCCCGGATGGTTTCCTTCACACATTCTTGTATCGCCCCTTGAATAAACCCATACCGCGCGTGTGAGATAACGGCATTGGTGGTGTCACGATAAATCTTTTCAATTCGTTGTATAGATTTTTCGACATTCCCCAGGAGATATTTTCCTCCTGCTGATTCCCGAATTTTATCGGATGTTGTTGCATCCCGACCCAGTAATTTGACAGCTTTCCACCGCGGACGGTCGTCGGCAGCAGAGTGTTCAGTCAGTTCTTTGGAGATGTTTTGTATTTCTTCTTCAACTTCAATCGGATAAGGGATGTGGATATCTCTTCGAAGTGTAGAATTATTTGCAACCTTAGAAATTGCATTTTTCAGTTTATCCAGCCCTTCTCCGGTTCGTCCTACAATCGGAACCACCGGCGCTCCTAAAAGTGTGCTCAAAGTTTTTGTATCAATCTCCAATCCTTTTTCATCTGCCATGTCCATCATATTCAGGACAATCACTAACGGAGCACCCATTTCAATCAGTTGTGTCGTCAGGTAAAGATTACGGTTCAGGTTGGATGCATCCACCACATCTACTACAACCTGCGGTTTTTCATCGATAATATAATTCCGCGCAACCGTTTCTTCCACGGAATACGATGCCAGAGAGTACGTCCCGGGTAAGTCTACCACGGTGAACTTATCTCCGTTAGATGTCATCACACCTTCTTTTCGCTCCACGGTTACACCCGGCCAATTACCGACCCGTTGACGGGCACCCGTCAAGGCATTAAAGATGGTCGTCTTTCCGCTATTTGGATTTCCTGCTATTGCGATGTTCATTGTTTCATAAGTGTTGAAGTTTTATGGTGTTCATGTACTCGCCCGCACGCCTAGGCGCACAAGCCTTTGGCGGGTTAATGTTCGGGTGTATAAGAATTATGAGTCTAATGTTACTGGTTATTGGTAAGTAATGAGTTTCTACTTTCTACCCTGGATTATTCGCCCCCGCAAAAAACGCGGGATATCAGCTACGCTTCGACTTTCTACTAAATCTCCTCCACGACGATTTTTTCAGCATCTTTACGTCGCAGAGACAAATGATATCCTTTCACAATAAACTCAATCGGATCCTGAAGCGGAGCCAGTTTATCCATTTCTAAAATATCATTCACCAAAATACCCATTTCCATCAAGCGGATCCTAAATTTCTCACTGCCGCCGACCTCAACAATACGGGCTTTGTTGCCTGAAGTAAGATTGCTTAAGCGCAGTTTATCAATATGTTCATCAGAAATTTGATGTCTGGGCTCATTTTGTGTCATCTTTTGTGTTTTCTTTCCCCACACGAGTCAATTCCTCCGAGTTTATTTACACTTTTTACACAATCCAAATAACTGATGGATATGATAGTCTAATTTGAATCCGTATTTTTTAGCGATGTCACACTGCAACTCCTCCACACTTTCATCGACAAATTCCAGTATTTTCCCGCAGTTTGTACAAATAAGATGATCATGATGTTCGGTATTGTTTGCGTGCTCATAACGGCTTCGTCCGTCACCAATATCAATTTTATTAATGAGTTTGTATTTGACTAAAACTTCGATAGTGCGATAAACAGTTGCCCTCGAAACGGAGATATTATCCTGACGTAACGCCATATAAATTTCCTCGGCGTCTCTATGAGCATCCGTGGATTTTATTTCATCCCACACTGCTTGACGCTGATTAGTATATCGGAGTTGTTCTTGTCTCAGAACGTGGGCAAGTGTATGATGTTGTTCCATGAAAACCTCCTATTGTTGAGAATGAGTCTCATGGATATTACGCAATAACGTCCTAAAAAAAAAGGGAAATATCAGAGAGGTTTTCTCCTCCCATATAATGTCAAAAACTTACACGTAAAGCATTACCACTATATTTTCATTTACCTTTTTATTACAACAACCTACTGTCATCTCAAGTAGTGTCGGTTAAAGGCGTGCTCCGTATCATCCTCCCCGGGGTTGAAAATGCAGATCCCTCACGCTCCTGCGTCGGTTC
>JACNKV010000104.1 GCA_014381855.1 Fidelibacterota bacterium
TGATCATCTGGAAATGTTTGTATTCTTGCACACTCTCTTATGCTCAATCTTCTATATAAATGTTCTTTTCCCTCAATGAAAATTCGCTTGTTTTGTTCTATAAATTTCATTTTAGGTGCTTGAGGATGAATCGGAGCATGCCTTCCGCCTGCTTGAATAGTAAATGATGGCTCATCCCAGCTTCTAACCCTATTTCGAGACATATATATAGTAGAGAATCCACCAGTCATGTATTCATGGTTAGCGATAATACACTTATCTCCATTAGTTTTCTGTTTGTTTTTTGCAGGAAGAGCAGAATCCTGAATATCAAATATGGGGTCTTTTAATACTAGCTTATGTTTTAATGGTTCAGGAAACTCAAAAGTAAAACCTAAGTCGCTTCTGACTCCAATAAAAAACACTCTTTTTCTATCTTGAGGAACCCCATAATCAACAGCATTCAATAGTGTAAAAGATAGTCTATAACCACTTTCTAAAAACATCTGTTTGATATTTACTATCGCCTCAGAATGTCTTTGAGCCAACATTCCAGAGACATTTTCTGCTAAGAAAAACTTAGGTTGTTTATCCCTGAGGATTCTAATATATTCAAAAAATAGTTGTCCTCGATGGTCATCAATACCACGCAATGCACCTGCTTCACTCCAACTTTGACAAGGAGGTCCTCCTATGATTCCGTCACATTCTGGAATATCCTTTGAAGAAATATCTCTTATTGATCGTCTATCAAGTATAGTATCTGGAAAATTTTTTTCGTAAGTTTCCCATATCTCTTTGTCATACTCGTTAGCCCATACAGTATTGAAGCCTGCAGCTTCAAACCCTTTATCTAAACCACCAGCTCCTGAAAAAAGCGAAACTACTTTCATCATTTTACTCCCATTACGATTAATTTTGCTTCCAATAACTGTGCGGGATTATCAGGGTTTTTGATTTTTATATCTGAAATAGAAATTTTGCTATTATTCTCAATTGATTTTTTATCATTTTCAGGGAATGAATCAAATTTATCTTTCCTCATTATGCAAGATAAATTGAAGGTATTGGAGTCATTTGCGATATAAATATCCTTAAAAACATTAATTGGATTATCAATATGCCACATACCTCTAATGCGTAAATTTGTAATCCCAAGAGGATCTACCTTATTGATTCTACCTAGCTCTTTGGTCTCAGAAAATTCAATATCTGAAATCTCCAGAACACCATTTTTTATTTTTTCCCCAATTCGTGTGTATATTTCTTTGCTTGCTGCGTAACAATCACCATAAACTAACCATAAGTGATTTAGATTTTTATCGGTCGTTACACCAACTGCATAAATAATATCTTTTATATCCCAATTTTCACATATTTTACATGCGTTAGTGATTCTTGGATCGGTCGAATATAACTTGTGTTTTGGATAGGAACTATTAAGAGCTATTGCAGATCCTTTGCTCTGGATTTTTTTTACTTCTATTGCATCACCATTTTTTAAAATTATATCTGGTGGATTATTTTGATTTCCCAAATATGAGAATGTAGCTGATATTGCTTGGTTTCTCTTGCCTAAATCAGTTTCATCTATAGTATCAGCAAAGGCATCTTGTATATACGCCTCAAGAGCTTCACCAACATTGTTGATTGTATTTCTTCCAGTATAATTATTTTTTAATTCAATAATTGGGGATTTTGCGATATTTAATATCGCTTTTATAATGTTTGACATTTAAAATTTCTCCATTTTCAATTTATTTCTTCTGTTGATTTCTTACACATAACGAATGAAATAACCTGCGTGAAAAATTGTACCACAAGCCATTTCTTTTACCAAATTTCTTTTCATAAAACCACCTAAACCCGCCTGTCTGCCGTAGCGATAGCACAGGCAGGCAACCACGCTACACGATTTTCACGTCAGGTTGATTGCGGGTTAGGTGGTGTTATGATATCCCAACACCTAGAATAACCGACAGGGAAAGCGGACTCATCTTTACAAACCAATTTTAACATTTGTTGGTCTGCTGTAAGCCGACTATTACTGTGTTTTAGTGTTTGCTTCAATAGAGCCAAGAATATCATGAATGCTAAATAACAGTATCCACGCTTCGCATATGACACGCCATAAAAGGTTCCCGATTAAAAGGGCACCAATTCCTGGTAATATTAAATCACCATCAATAAACGGCATTACTATTCCACCAACCGTTAATGTTAGAGCACCTAAAACATAGATGATTTTGATGATTAGCGTGCTGACCATCTTTCTAAAACCTAAGAATTCCTTCATTTTACTATCTCCTAATTTTGTCCTTTGATTATTAATGTTAGACGATTAAAGGACATTCAAACACCGCCTAACCATGATTATCCCGCTTAGACAATATTGTATATCCCGCCAAACAAGCGGTATAATCATTTTCTTGTATTTGTTTGTAACTACCTGTAATAATTCCAGTTAAGTGAATTATTACCTCTGTTGTCAAATGTGTTATCCCGCTAAAATGGCGGGATAAACATATTTGATAATTTCCAATCATAGACTGTCCCCAGGGCTTTTTACACCCATCGGTCCTTTATTCATCACATGGGTATAAACCATCGTTGTTTGTAAACTTTTGTGCCCAAGTAAATCTTGGATAGTTCGGATGTCATAACCATTTTCTAGTAAATGTGTAGCGAAACTATGTCTGAATGTATGACAACCACCGTGTTTTTCCACTTGTGCCTGTTTTATCGCTCTTTTGACTGCTTTTTGTAAAACACTATCATTCATATGATGCCGTTTTAATTCTCCAGTCTTTTTATCAACTACCGTTTTTGTAGATGGAAAAACATAACACCAATACCATTCTTTTGCAATATTCGGGTATTTTCGTTCTAAAGCATATGGAATGTTGGTTGTGCCTATTCCTTTTTCATTATCAGATCGAAATGTATTTTTAACTATTTCTAAATGTTTTGTCAACAATGGAATGGCTTTTTTAGATAATAGCGTAACTCTATCTTTCTCACCTTTTCCGTCACGAACAACAATCTGTTTATTATCAAAATCTACATCTTTTACTCTCAGTCGTATGCATTCGGTTATGCGTAGACCGGAGCCATAGAGTAAAGACGCCATTAGCTGTTTTTCACCTGAAAGTTGGGCTATAATTCTTTTAACTTCATCTTTTGAAAACACCACCGGAATTTTCCGGCTACGTTTTGCACGAACTACATTCCCAAAATCACCAAGTTCTTTATGCAATACGTTTTTATACAAAAATAAAATAGCACTTAATGCCTGGTTTTGGGTGGAAGCTGAAACATTTCTATCAACCGCCAAATGAGATAAAAATTGATTGACTTCTTTTTCACTCATTTCGTTCGGATGTCGTTTTTTGTGAAACAAGACATATTGTTTAATCCAATTACGGTAAGTCTTTTCTGTCTTCGTGCTATAATGTCGTGTTTGGATCTCAATGGTAACGCTGTCCAACAATTTAGGTTGAGAGTTATTCCAACCCTGTGATGGTGTAAAATTATGTTTTTGTGAGTGAGTTATATTCATGTATTGGGATAACATAACAAGTTAATATAGAATCAATTTAGATGATGTAGGTCGCACATTCCCCGCACCGCAAAATTTGCGGTTTTTTGGAACCCGTTGCGTGGTCTTGGTATCCACCGGGTTCAACATAAACAAACATTTTACCACCGTTAGTGTCAGGATGTTTTTCATGTGCGACCTTTGTTGTTGAATCATTAATTCTTATCAACGCTTAAAAAGTGTATTTACGGTCAAAACACACGGGGGCGTGTTAGTGTATAATATTATAGTCGCAAATGCACACCTATCATCCTGTCAAATAACATTAAGCCCGAAAGCTTATACAAAAGTAAGCAGAAAAAGATAAGAAAGTCCAGTAATATATTTTCTACTTACCGCACTGTAATATTATAGCAAACGAATTGGGATTTCACCCTTTCAACTATTCCCACTCTTTACGGCATCGCCACACCAAATAACTTTACCGTCGGCTTTGCTTACAGCGACGGGAGTGAAGGTTCTGGCCCTTTCTGCAGTACCTGTGACGAAGCTATATCCTTTTCAATGGTGATATTACTCCGGCGATGGTTAACCGTAATATTCCGACCTAATCTTTTAAACTCTTTTTCAACAGACAGGAATGTCTGTTGAACTGAAAAATCCGTAGTACAGACATTCTTGTCTGTACAAAGTTCACACGACTAATTATCGCCGGAGTAATAGTGTTAAACATAGGATAATTATCCCGCTTCATCATTAGAATTTCCCTAAATTCCGGTATGAAGCGGATGATGTTCATCGGAATTTTCCTTGGGGTGTGTTTTTCCTCCGGACCAATGCGCACATTATATTTTTTGTCTGAAAATGATTTTTTAGCAGGTCATTCAGTTTTATACCAAGAAGTTAGGCACCAAAGTTATCTTGCCGCGGACTATACGGACGACCACCGATTAATCTCGCTGACCCATTACGACGAACGAAATCAACTACGATTTATCGAAAAGTTTATTTATTTAAAAACCGGGGACCTGCAAAAAAAGCACGTATTTAATCATCAAAATACTCTTACGGAAGAAACCATCTATGGCAAGGAGGAAAATGCCCACCGATTTATAGAATTTGTGATGGGGGTTGATGCCGTAAAAATCTGGGGTGACAGATATACAAAAACCTATTTTCGTGTTGAAGATGGACAGCCTACAGTCCATGAATTTTATGATGTGGACGGATATTACTATGGAAATATTGGCTATCTTTATGATGGAAACGGAAACAGAACTGAACAAATTTGGATACAGTATCCTTCGAGACAGGTCGTTCGACGATGGGAGTACAAACAGTTGGTTGAATTAGGTCTGTTTGAGACGAAAGAATATGATGGGCATGGGAACATTGTAGAGAAGTTTTGGGAAGATTCTGAGGGCAGAGAGGAGGTTCTTCAATTTGTTGAACCGGTAGATTCGTCCATCGTTCGTCACAGTCATGTTTCTTACATTCTGAAAAATCCGTTAAAGCAGGGGCGGTTTTTTTGGATTCGTAAGGATGCTGCCGGGCTTTCGTTGGACACAACATTATTTCAACTGACGACCTCAATTACGTTAACCGGGATGTACACCGATGTTTCGACAGTAGCGTTGATGGATGGTGCTGAATACGAACTGCAATTCCAGGGTGTGTCGAAAAGGGGGAAAGAGGCGATCTCACAGCGTATTTCGCCGATACGGATAGACCGTTCACCACCGGATGTTCGTTTGGACATATCTCCTTTTTTGCAGAACCCGCAACTTACCTTTTCGACGAATGAATCCTTGGCGTATGCCACATTGATATGGACACCGCTCGTTGAGGGAGTTCCGCAGTTACCGTTATCGGTGTCATTTATGGGAGACGATTTTCATCACGCCGATAGTGGATTGTTCATCCCGCAGGAACAACAACCGCTTACCGACGGCGTAGAATACTCCGTTGCGATGGAGTATGCAGATTTAGTCGGAAACAAGGGAGAAACACGCTTGCCGTATCCGGTACGATGCGATAAGAAACGTCCTGTTATAACGATACATTCTCCTTCCGATTCGTCGTACCATCCAGAGTTGCACATGGCATTTAGTTTTAGCGAAGATATGAGAGTAGCGACTGCAGAACTTTTAACTCCGGGCGGGGCTGCTGAGCAGGTATCATTGACGGATAGTCTGTTAGTAAAAGGGCATCACGTTGTGGAATTTCCATTTTCTTTAACGCAAGATAGCACAACGTACACACTTCGAATATCCGGGATAGATTTAGCCGGAAATACCTCAGATTCCATCGAAGTTCATGATCTTCACATGGATTTTTCACCTCCCCGGGTAACACTTGTTTCACCGCAAGACGGGGCATTTATCCATGATCCGTCTTTGTCGTTTCATTTGAGTGAGGATCTTTATGCAGGGGAGTTTCGCTGGGAACAAACATCCGGCAAAACGGATCCGCATTCACCACATATTGTTCCGCTTAGTGATGATGAAATGCTCAATGGGGATAAACAAAATATCGAATTGATTCATGCACCTTCTCTCAACGAGAAAAGTCGCTACACGCTGACGTTTGCCGGTATCGATTTTGCAGGGAATGAATCAGAACTGATTTCCATTTATGATATTGAGTATGATACAACGAAACCTGAAATCACGGTATTTTATCCCGATTCCGGTGCCTCGGTAAGTACGTCAGAGGTTGCTCTGTCATTATCTGAAGACTTAAAAACATGTGCTATTTCATGGTTGCGCTATTCAGATGATATCAATGAAAAATTATTCGATAGCTATATGTTGCCAGAAGAATATTTATTCCAGTCAGATAGCTTATGTATTACTTTAAGTGATGGCGATACTCTCATTAGTGGAGTAGTTTACAATATAGTTATTACAGGAGAAGATTATGCAGGGAATCCCGCAGAACGTGTGGTAATTCCATCGGTTTTATATGACAGTTCTCTACCGGAAATTTTGGTGGTTTTGCCAAAACACAACGAACGAATGAATCAATTAACTATTGAATACACACTTTCTGAAGATATCGCAGATGGACGGATCCAATGGTTTCTCGAAAACGAAATACTTCCGCAAAAAATCCAACCTTTAACCAATGAATTTCTTTTGTCCGGTACGCACATACTCCAAGTCCAAACCCCGGAAAATATTCATGAAAATACCGTTTATAGACTACGATTAACCGGAAGCGACAGAGCCGGAAATCACTGCGAAAGCATCGTGGAGAATATTCGGTATGACTTTACTCCGCCGGTGATTTCACTTACTGCACCGACTGAACATACCATCGTCAATCATAAGAATATCAGTTATTCCATTTCTGAGCCACTATTTTCGGGGGATGTCATTTGGTTTCAATTTACCGCTGAAGGTGATACACTTTCGGTTCTGAAACAGAAGATGGAGGGGAGAGAACTATCCGCTGGGCGTCATGAACATATTCTCCTTAAACACACACCAATCTTAGTTGACAGTGCGGTATATGCCATCAAGATTATTGGAATAGATTCTACTGAAAATCGGTCAGAGTCCCCGATGATTACCGGCATTACTTATGATGTAACTTCGCCGGAATTAACGTTCATTTCTCCAATCGAAGATGAGTACCTGTCTGACATTCTTTTGTCATGGGAAAATTCAGAGGATTTGTCATCGGGTGTGTTGACATTTCTGCGAAAAACCGACGATGATTCGCTGCGAAACGTTCATCTTGATTCAACTTATCTAACCAAAGGAATTCAGGATTATATATTGACGGATGAAGATAAATTGTGGATGAAAGATGGTGAATATTCTATTCAGTTACACGGTAAGGATGTGGCCGGAAATGCGTCAAAAACGGCGATCATAAATCATGTTGAGCTGGATGCAACACCACCGGTTGTGAAGTTGTTGTCTCCCTCATCCCATGAGGTTGTAAATCAATCCGTTATTGAGTTTTCTAATAGTGAACCGTTATCTGCCGGTGAGTTAAAATTTATATCCATTAGTGGAGATACCCTCACACAAATATTGACGCAAAATGAACGAAAAGAAGGCGTCCATTCAAACAGTTCATTATCCAATATTGAACTCACGGATAGTTTAGGTTATCGAATTACGTATTTTGGACTGGACTTAGCCGGGAATAAAAGCCAAATTGCATCCATTGACAGCATCGTTTATGATGTCTCTCTGCCGTTAATTCAAATTGAGAATATAGTTCATCACCAGTGGATGAATACACCGCTTCTACGGTATTCACTCTCAGAGGATATTGAACACGGAACCGTTGTTTGGGCCGACCAATCTCCCGGTGACAGCATCACAGTTAGCATGGATTCGTCCGCCCGTACAACCGGCTTGCATGAATTCAGTCCGCAATTACTCGACGGCCACAGATATTCGATTACCGTTTTCGGGGAGGATTATGCACACAATGCTGCAGAACCCGTGTTTGTGAACGACATCCGCTATGATGTTACACTACCGGTGTTTACTGATGTCTCCATCATCGACAGCTCCGCAATTAATTCCTCTGCCATTGGATATGTGCTATCTGAATCGATGGCGTCTGCAGACGTTCAGTTTGTTGGTTCTGACGGACGAACTTTTCATGTTCCGTTAAGTATAGAGGAGCGAACTGCAGGGCGTCATAAACCGATGGTTTTATCTCGTCAAGACTCTTTGTCAGATGGTATCGTCTATGATATTTCATTCTTCGGAACGGATTCTGCCGGAAATAATTCTGATACGATTACAGTTTATCATATCCGCTATGATGTTACTCCACCAACGATTCACATCACCGATTTGCATGATAACGATTGGAAAAATAACAGAGAATTCACATACGCGTTAACGGAAGATATGTCACAGGGGAGTATTTCATGGAAAGATTTAACAACTTATGATGAAAGTGAGTATCGTCTGAGTGGAAATGCTTTAACATCCGGGCGTCATAGTATTTTGGATTATTATCAACCAATACTCACTGACGGGCATTCCTATTCGCTGCTTATTAGCGGAAAGGATTTGGCAGGGAATTCTGCAGATTCTGTATTCATCCGTAAATTTACGTACGATGTATCACCTCCGATGTTTTCAGACTTGAGTTTTACGGATGACTCATTTGTGAATGACCCCCAGATTGGGTATTCGGTGTCTGAATCTCTTCTTTCAGGGATGGTTGAATTTACGTCTGCAATTGGAAAAGCGTTTCAGATTGATCTTTTGGGGTCGTCGCCTGATATATCGTTAGTTGACGGGATGACATACTCCATTGCATTTTTTGGAGAGGATTCTGCCGGAAATTCATCGGATACACTTACCGTGCGTCGGGTGATCTACGATGTCTCACCGCCAATAATCACCGTGTTGGAACCAAAAGATACGACGTTATATAACAGTAATTCTGTTCGTTATTTTGCAAATGAAGCATTGTTGACCGGTGAAATTATTTGGAGAAATGAGACGGATTCTATCCTATTTCATATTTCGGAGGAGGATTTACAATCCGGTGACCACGAGATAAACATTGCGAATCTATCGATATCGGAAAATATACCCTACTCACTGACGTATATCGGACAGGACTTAGCCGGGAATTTCGGCACTTCTATGGCGGTTGAGAATGTTATCTATGATTTTACATCACCTACCGTTGAATATGTTTCTCGGGGAAATGATTTACCGCTGAATACCATTGAGCTAACCTACACGTTTAGCGAAGATGTAGAAGTCTGCCGTGTTCATTGGGTGCCGGAGGATACCACCTTATATCCGGTGCAGCATTATCAATTGGAAGGCAAGTACATGCATAAAGGTGAGCATGTAATCTATCCGGAAATTGAATTAACAGATGGTGTTAATTACTATCCGGAGTTTGTCGGTAAAGATTCCGCCGGAAATTCAGTCGTCATGCCGCAAGTGAGCACTGCCCTTCGGTATGACCGAGAAGCCCCGGTAATCACCGTATTTAGCCCACAGGATTCATCCTCATACAATCAATTGGATATTCGTTATGAACTCAGCGAAACATTGGCATCCGGTGAAATTGTATTTACGCATTCCGGCGGTCGACCGGATCCTGACAGCCTGCACATTGTACATCTCAAAGGGTCACGATTGGAACAAGGGATTGGCGGAGGGGTACTGCCAACTAAAATGGTGAACCTGATTAGTGGTTCTGAATATTCAATTGCATTTACCGGAATTGATTTAGCCGGGAACTCAGCAGATCCTGTTTTATTTTCAGCCTTTCATTATGATGTAGTGCCACCGGTAATAAGCATTAATAAACCAAGTTCTAACAAATCTATATTAGAGCTGGTTGTCGCATATACTTCAAGTGAAACATTAAAAGAAGGGGAAGTATTGATAAGACGAACCGGCGGTGCGTTGGACTCTCAATCTCCATGGGAATTATCATTAGGCGATGAACAGTTATCTGTCGGAAGTCACGAAATTAATGTCAGTCAACAGGTGCAATTGACTGAAGGCGCGATTTATTCCATCGAACTCAACGGTGTGGATATCGCCGGTAATCCGTCAAAACCGACAACGGCTACAACAACAAACATTCGCTATGACACAACTCCGCCGATTTTGGAGATATTTGAACCGGTTAATGATACGTATGTGAATGCGATGAAACTTAGTTTCTCCATAAATGAACCGTTACAGAGTGGAGAGATAATTGTCGAAAGCGAAGAGGGACAACAAACCGTATTGCTATCAGAGGATGAGCGAAAAGCCGGCAGGAAGGATTCGTTAGATGTGACACACCGTCTCCAGGTAATCAGTGGCAATATTTACACTATAAAAATGGTTGGATCTGATTTCGCTGGAAATCGTTCAGATACCGTAAGCGTAAACCACGTAACGTTCGACTCTATTCCTCCGGTGTTGTCTATTTCGCGCCCGATAGATACTGAGATTATTCCGGAAGCGAGCATCGATTATTTCTGCTCTGAAACGATGAACCCACTCATGATAACATTCACTCCGACGGATGGCAGCATGGACAGAAATTTCCCTCATATCATTACAATTGATAGCGACGCTCGTTCCAGTGGAATTCACAGAGATATAAAACCTCCTTTAGAATTTCCGCTTGTTGAAGGCGGAATTTACACCATCACATTATCGGGGAAAGACAGAGCAGGGAACATCGCAAAAGAGGTTGAAGTACGTAACATTTTATTTGACAACAAACCTCCTGTATTAGAATTTGTATCCTTGAAATCAGATACTGCTCTAAACAGATTTGCATTAGGATATTCAACATCCGAAGTATTGAAAAATTGCGGGGGTGTCATTATGCAATCCGGAGGATTAGAAGATAGTAAAAGTCCTCACGAATTTTCGCTGACTCAAGCGTTTTTAACAACAGGGATTCACGAGAATATCTCACTTCCTCAAATTAAACTAAATAGTGGAAGTATCTACACTATTCGATTAGGCGGAAAAGATCTTGCGGGAAATATTTCCGATACAATTTCTGTTCAAAATATTTTATTTGACAATATTAAACCGGAAATCACGATTAGTGCACCGGTGCAAAACGCGCTGGTGATTGATCCGCTGATTTCGTACGAACTTAGTGAAGATGTTGTTGCGGCACAGGCAGTATGGTTAAATGGGACAAAAGAAACAGGATTCGTCTATGAAATAGATTTGGTTGAAGACGAAATGAAGGAAGGTATATATCAAGATATTTTACTTCAAAATAGCGAAACGCCTTTTCTTGGATTATCATTTATCCTCACGATGTCCGCTCAAGACCGTGCCGGAAATATGAGTGAAGAAGAGAGGGTGCGAAATGTTACGTTTACCCGGCTGCTGGATGGTTTATGGAAATACGCCGGAATTCTTATGCAGGTCAGTTTAGTTTTTACAGGAGATCCTGAAATGGAGAGCCAAACCGGTTTGATGCAGATGTACAAAAAAATGGGAACAAAAATTGACGAAAAGATTGAAGGAATATATTCCATAGACTACACAAAACATCCATGGCAAATGGATTGGGAATTGTCCGATGGAGAAGTAAAACATTGCATTTTTGAGTTTACCGCGGCGAACCAAATGCGGATTGTCATCGGCGATAAAACTCCGAAAAACTGGAGTGACGGAGAGTTGCTGTTTTTTGTCTATTTACCGGAAGGTGAATGATGTTTTGTCCTTTATTTAGTCGTAATAAATAGTGTAAATTCTCTGGCGTTTTTGGGGTGCCGTCCATAACCCAGAGGGGGTGGCTGAGAATATACCCTTTGAACCTGCTCTGGATAATGCCAGCGAAGGGAGATCATCATGAGATCATTCATACTTTCACTCTTTTTTATTAGTATTTCATTTACGCAAACCTTGTCCATTCACGGAACTGTCCTGGATGAGAATAATCAGCCCGTTGAGGGTGTAAATATCACTTGTGAATCTGCCGGGACTACCTCTGACTCCATGGGAAAATTTGTATTTGATGTAGAATCCCAACAGCCCATTCACTTCCATCATATTGCTTATAAAACTGTGATAATAACGCCTGAAACATCCGACGTAGTCGTTATACTCAAATCAATCATCCTTGAGGGAGAAGAAGTATTTGTAAGCGCAATGCGAGCGGTTGAAGGAGTTACACCGGTAGCATTTTCTAATCTGACCCAAGAAGAAATTTCCTCTCGATACACCGTTGAAGATGTGCCGATGATTCTTGCATCAGAACCAGGTGTGTTTGCTTACAGCGAGAGCGGTAATGGCACGGGATATTCTTACGTCTCCATCCGCGGATTTGACCAAAGCCGCATTGCCGTTATGCTGGATAATGTACCTCTCAATGATAACGAAAGCCATCAAGTATATTGGGTGGATCATACCGATATCCTCAAGGATGCAAAAGACGTCCAAATTCAGCGTGGAATCGGAAACAGTTTGTATGGTTCAGCAGCATTTGGCGGGTCGATTAATGTATCAACAAAAATACGCTCGGAAATACCAGTATTTTCATTGAATTACGGTACAGGTTCATACAATACATCGAAATACAGTCTGGAGACAAACTCAGGGCACTTATTAGGAAAAACTCTCAGTCTTAAAGCTCGGTATTCGCAGGTAGAATCGGACGGATACAGGGAGCATCATGGCAGTAAACAAAAGGCACTTTCCTTTGGTTTGGAACATCGTGGGCAGAAAATGACAAATCAATTTAGAGCACTCACCGGCTATGAAAATACACATTTGACTTGGGACGGAATTTACACCGATGATATATTGGACAGGGAAAAACGGCGATTCGGGTACAAAGCATATACCGATGACTTTCTACAGCAAATTTATTCGTTAAATACTCGATATAATTTCCATCGGAACTTGACATTTACTAACACCGCCTATCTTGTAATGGGAAGCGGATACTATGAAGTGTTTAAAGAAGGGGAAGATTGGTATTCGTACAATCTTGATGTAAATGATTCTTTTACTGATTCTACCGAAAATGACATGGAAACAGATTTACTTCGTCGTAAATGGATTGTGAACCAATATTATGGGATCATTCCAACGTTAACCTATCGCCAAAATAATTTTCGGTTGGATATTGGTGGTGAATTACGAGTTTATCAAGGGGACCACTTCGGAGAGGTCACAAACTTTTCCGATGAGAGTTTAGAAGAAACTTTAGGCAGCGGTTGGTACAGATATTATCAATATTTAGGGAAGAAATCCTCATTAACGGCATTTGCTCATTTTGCCTATGATATTTCAGAAAAAATTAAAGTCATTGGTGATATACAAATCCAAAATCATAATTGGTCATTGGACCAGGAGAAAATCGGACATGCTACGGGACATCAATTATCGGCAAGTTGGCCTTTTGTCAATCCGCGAGTAGGAGTAATTTGTAATCCGAATTCGTCCATGTCTTTATTTGTGAATTACGGAAAAGCGCAGAAAGAACCTGCCGATAATCAAATTATAAGCGCTGATGATATGTGGAGTGAACCTGTTATCGCCGCAGCTGAAGTAATTCATGATATGGAAACAGGATTTGACTATCATTCAAAACGGATTCATTTTGGGTTAAATCTCTATCGAATTAACTATGAGAATGAGCAATTAAAAAATATCGATATAGATCAAGAAGGGGAATACGACTATTCCTCAGCAGATGCGACTATTCACCAAGGAATAGAATTTGATTTTGCGTGGAATGTATTGAATAATCTTATGATAAAAATGAATGGTGCCGTTAGTCAGAATATTTTCGAATCCGGAGAATTCAAAGGCAATGTTTTGCCGACGGCTCCAAAATGGTTGTTTAATGGTAGCATACAGTCTCAGCATTCACAACATTTTAGCACGTTATTAAGTCTCCGTCATGTGGGGAAACAGTATCTTGATGCTGAGAATATTGGCGAGATAATGCCATTTATAGTTGTCGATGGAGGAATCACGTATAAATCTGATCATCTCAGTATTGGGTTGAAAGTAAATAATCTGACGGATGTTCTATATTCTACATTTGGATATGGTTATGAGTGGGATGGGTATAATGCATTCTACTGGCCGGGAGCCACTCGAAATTGGTTTGTAACTCTTGAATACAAATTATAATCTTGTATGCAAAAATATGTAAGGATTCAGGTTTTGGTTGGAAACAATCTACTTTTGGAGTAAAATGATGAATGGAAGTGTATCATTTTTCACTGACAATAATCCACCTTCGTCTCATTATTGTACTCCTAAATCCTTTTCTTAGAGGAAAAAAAATAGAGAGCCTAATCGAAACTGGGAAAAATACATAAATCATATCTTTATTTTTTCCATTAGGTGATATAACTTATCAGGTTAAATGGAAAAGATATAAATGAATAATACATCAGATTTAGTCCGGAGTAATATCGCACCGATATTTCACATAATGTCGAGCGAGCAGCAAATTATCCAACGCACGGATCAAAAGGCCTTCACACTTTTATCCATATTGGGCGTATTTATGGTCTTTTTCATCGTACATTTTTTAAAAGTGCAATTAGGCTGGTTTTCGTTTGTAATGGTATTAGTTTACTTTATTTCTGCATTTCTTGCAATTATTCATCTTGTTTTGGTCATCATGCCAAGATTGAGAAAAAGTAACGGAATTGTTGGGGAAAACGACGATAGTAAATATCTAACCAATCCAACGTTTTTTGGTGGAATATCTCAATTTAGCGATGAAACCGAATACTCAAAATATTTTAAAGAAGTTTTTAGTGACGATAATCTCACCTATCGAATGTTTGCGAACCAAGTTTACGCATTAGGGAAGATTAACGCCTGCAAAAACAAAGATTTAAAAAGAGCAATTCTCTTCTTTTCTGCAGCGATAGTGTCGGAGCTGTTTATTATTATGTCCATGGCATGGAGCCGAGCATTACCGTTCTTGTTTCCTGCAGGATGATGAAACTTCTTCCAATTACGTTAATAATCGTGTTCATACTTGGGTGTATCCCTGATGGATTGCCCGGACCGCAAGGCGAACCGGGGCCGTCCGGCGAGCAGGGTCCACCAGGACTACCCGGTGAAAAAGGAGATAGGGGAGAACCCGGTTTAAAAGGCGAATCCGTTCCTAAGGAATTATTGCAAGAACTTCAAATGGCTTTGAATGAGCATGCATTGTTAAATGAAGATATTGCAACGAAAGAAACAGTTGTGGATGCCATTCATTATGTCTTCGGCATTGCTCCTCCGGATATCGGGTTTGTCATCTTGACATCTCACGGTAATCTTTATCAGCTGAAAAACAAGAATCCAATCACGGTCGGAGATGATTTTATGGTTTCGGGACAAATTACGAAGCGAACAGATTTTATTTCGTTGACAGTTTTACCGGGTTCTGATGGCATTCAGCAATACTTTTTAGCGATGACAAGAGATGGCCATGCTTATATCTCCAAGGATTTAAAAACATGGTCAAATCGCAGTAGTATTGACCTTTTTAATTGATGAATAGAAAAAAGAGTTTTACTGGGAATGTCGTGTATTCCACAGATCCGAGTTTTGAAGGTTCGGATAATTTGAGTGAGATTGATACACTTCCTCCGCAGAATCAACACCTCCGAATATGGTTGGAACGTAAAGGAGGGGGGAAGCTTGTAACATCAATCCGCGGGTTTATAGGAACAACATCTGATATGAAAATATTAGGTAAACTGTTAAAGACGATCTGTGGGACAGGAGGCACCGTAAAAGAAGGCAACATATTTATTCAAGGAGATTTTCGAGATAAGGTTTTATCATTTCTTTTAGAAAAAGGATATTCTGCAAAAAAAAGCGGCGGATAAAACTGGGATATAATTGATAATTCCCCAGCACCCCCGTCTGCTCCGGGCAGGCCCGCCTGCGGCATGCAGGCAGAACCCAATCACCAAAATCCACCACACTTTAGATAGTAGTTTCATTCTAACTTGAAAGTGTAATAATTTTAAACCTTATGAATAGAAAAAACACACTACTTTTAGTCACCTCACTTGTTTTGGGTTTAAGCGCTTGTGCAAAACCAAGTCCTCAAGGGACGTTGACGTTGGTTGTTACAGCAAATGTACGAGCTCAATTAGACCCGTGTGGGTGAAAGAATAATCCACTAGGCGGTCTGCCTAGAAAAGCAACATATATTCAATCTCTCTACAAAGAGGGTAAAAATCCGCTCATCCTTGATGCGGGTGAATTGTTGTTTAGTACATCCCGTTTGAGCGATAAGTTAGCTCCTTCGGAAAAATACAAAGCAAAAATGATTTTGGAGGGCTATAGTCGGATTGGATGTGACGCCGTTAATGTTGGTGCGTATGACTTATCCGCAGGATTGTCCTTCCTCAAATCACTTGCTGACTCTACGACGATCCCGTTTATCTCAGCGAATTTGGTGGAGGTGTCTTCAGGGGGACTCAGTTTTGAACCATATTTACTAATAGAACATGAACCCTTCACCGTCGGCGTGATTGGTGTGACAAATTTACTGCCGTTACATATAAAAGAACTCCGGCAGAAAAATTATCTTGAAACCGGAAAGTCATACATCGATAAGTTGAAAGAAAAAGCAGATATTATTGTGATGTTGGTTAATGCAAATCGAAGGGATAAAAATGAAATTATAGAGGCATTTCAGGATGCAGATTACATCTTTTTGAGTCGTGATATGTCCAAGATGAGACCAAAAGACATGAGGGAGACACGACCATTTTTATACACAAGCAATAAACAAGGTAAGTACTTGAGTGTCGTTGATTTAACGATTGCTGATGCTGATTCACCACTTGTGGATGTCTCAAAATATGAAAGTGAGATCCAAACGATTGACAGAAGGCTTGCCAGTTATCAACGACGAGATAAATCAAAGCCTCTTGAAGAACTTTATACAAATCAACCAAGTATCCTGAAAAAGGTAGAGACGCTGAAAAAAAATAAGACCTCAGCAAATAATGCAATTTCGACGGCATTTAATCGAAATATCTACCGCAGTATCCCGATGAATAAAAAAATGGGAGATGATCCTCAAATGTTATCTTTTGTGGACTCGGTTTTCAAAGAAATTGAAAGATTAGGCGGGGATACAGGATCAAAGAAGAAAAGCAAAAAACCCAAGGTTAGTTCTAACAAATTAAGAAAAAAATGAAAAAGTCGCTTTTTCAGGCATTTATCATCATGGTTGTCTCAATCATTGTTGCGGTGAGTGTGAACGCCTTCCATCCCGGAGCAATACCGTTTTTCGCTAAAGAGATAAAAACCGTCAATTCTCATATTGAACTGATTGAAAATGATGAAACTGCATTGATTCAATATATTTCTCTGGAAATTGCCAGATCGCTTTATGACGAGGGAATCCTTTTTGTGGACGCAAGGGATATTGCGTATTATAATGAGGGGCATATCCCCGGAGCTCTGAGTAATGAAAATTTTATGAAACTGCTGTTTACCATTGATTCTCTCCAAACCAGAACTGATATCGTTATTACCTATTGCAATGGCGATGACTGCGGTTCGAGCGAAGATTTAGCGTATGATCTGCTGGATTCCGGTTTCTCGAATGTTATGGTTTTTGTCGACGGTTGGTCTGAATGGGTGAATGTCGGCTACGAGGTGGAGAAATGAATCGGATATTATCATCAAAATTAATCATACTATTCGCAAGATTCGTCGTGGGCGGAATTTTTCTCTATGCCAGTTTCGATAAAATAGCCAATCCGGGTGCGTTTGCTCGATCGATTGAAAATTATCACATGCTTCCGTTTGGACTTGAAAATATGGTCGCCATCATCCTACCATGGATCGAATTTTTTGTCGGGTTGGCGTTGATATTCGGATTTCTGATAGATGGTGCGGCTCTCATCTCCATGGGAATGATGATGTTTTTTATAATTGCTATCACCTCGGCCATTCTACGTGGATACAACATTGATTGCGGATGCGGATTGCGTGAAGGCGAAATTGTAGGCATCAGCCGACTGATTGAGGATGCAGGATATTTATTTCTTTCTTGGGCAATTTATCGACGTAAAAATACTTCATTTGAAATTGGTAACGTTTCAGTTTAGGGTAGTATCCACCTTTATTGACAAATTAAATACTGGAGTACAATAATCAGTTTGCGTCCTGTTTCGTTTTATCGGGAAATTGTTGTTAGCTGAAAATGATTCCCCGACCGGTCGGGGTAAACTGTTCCTCATCATTTTACTCCAATCCAAAATTTTTTGAAAAAACATTGGTATCCAACCAATAACCGAATGGTTACTAACATTGTGTCAATTTGTTTGGAGATTGAACGAATACATCCTAATTTCGTACCCGAATTTTGATAGATTTTTGGAGAGGTGGCCGAGTGGCTGAAGGCGCTCGCCTGCTAAGTGAGTAAGGGGTGATGAACTCCTTCGAGGGTTCGAATCCCTCCCTCTCCGCTTTTTTAAGGACATTATGCGGGAGTAGCTCAGTGGTAGAGCTCCACGTTGCCAACGTGGTTGTCGCGAGTTCGAACCTCGTCTCCCGCTCTTATAATTTTTTAGACAAATTTGTTTAATGCATTATAC
>JACNKV010000037.1 GCA_014381855.1 Fidelibacterota bacterium
GTCGTCGTTGGATTGAATGGGTTTGGGTAATTTTGATGCAAAGCAAACTTATCCGGGACAGGAGAATGTACGTCCAGCACACCTGTTTTTGATACGTAGATTAACGGGCTGCCCTCATAGCCCCGAGCATCCAACATCCAACTAAATGTGGCAAACCCTTCTTGTTTTCGTTGGAATGTAATTTGTACAGGAGCGTGATTGTCATCTCTGGAATCGGCACTTAAATCAGCTAAATTGAAACACAGGGTTGAGTTTGAATTATTTTCTCTAAATAAAGAAATCCAATCCTCAGCCACGGTCGTTTCATAAGAAATAACCTCCATGAGTTCCGGGTCATAGGAAAGCAGAAATTCCATTGAACCGACATGTTGAGCTAGAGAATCAATGTTCAGCTGAATAATAAATTGATCTGTCGGGTCGCCGGCCAATCTGTTTGGATTTAGCAGAGAAATACTTGCCGGTTCGTGCACTTCTGTTGTTTGAGATTCGGTTTTTCCCAATACGTTTTCAGCCGAATTAAACCCGGCACTCCAATTCCACATTTGCACAAAAACCATGAGATCTTCAAAGTCAATATTGCCGTCGTCTGTTGGCTGGAGATAGGGCGGCGCACCAACCGCAGGACCAATGTCATCATTCCCTGCAACAACATCCGACCACCACGATTGCTGAAAATGCACTAAATCTTCAAAGTCAATCAGAGCATCGCCATTGCTGTCTCCGAGATGTTCAATCGAATACGATAAAATCAGATTGTCATCATCACCATCCGGGTCTCCGTTTTGATTGCCGTCAAATGGATTTCCCCAGACATCTAGCACGCCGGTTGAGATTTCCAAAGCGATACTGTCTCCGCCCGCCCATCCCGGAGCAGGAATAATAATAACAATATTCATATCCGATTGATACTCAAATACAAACGGGTCATAATCAAATTGTCCCGAAGTTAATGTTATTCCTTCTTGCAATGTCCCGGGGTTAAGTCCCTGCGAAAATTGAATTGTAATTGCCTGATTCCACCCTAATGATTCCACTCCGGTTTCAATAATCATCGGCAAAGTCTGATTGTCCACATGCAGGGTTATTGTGTCGCCCAATCCCATCTCCCATCCGTCATGTAATTCTCCAAATAAAGTTATATTCGCATCAATGTTTGGGACATCGTCTTGCGATCTCCAAACCAATGTATCGCTATAACTGCCCGGTCCTAAATCTGTCAGTATATTTGTAATCGTAGCAGGAATCCACGAATTTCCTTGGTTGGTTGAAAATCGTATTGTAAGCGTAAAAACATCTTCGGTCTGATCAATAATTTGATAAGGAATGCCGATATTACCGGAGACTTCATAGGTAAAAAACGATTCATCCAACTGAAGTTCTCCAACGAAATTATCTACCGAAAAAGGTCCGGTAATCGTTGACGCATCTAAGCTACCGTCCGACACAATCGTTTTTAACCACACTTGCGGTTCATAGCCGTTCGCAATGTCTAATCCGCTATGCCAGATGAACCCACAGGATGTATCTGTTAACATTCCTAATGTATCCACAGTGGCAGAAAGCCAGTGGTTTTCATCTGTGGAAAACAAAAATTCACAAGTTATTTCATCGCCGTCGGGGTCGGAAAAGAAAACCTCTGATGTAACATTGGCATGAACCTCACTGTTCAATTGGAATAAATTTACGACAGGCGGAAGGTTGTCAATAATCACCGTGATAAATACGTTCATTGTATCAGACAATTCTCCGTCAGAAAGGATAAGAGTAAACCCAGAATCTTCGTCATCGTAATCAGGGATTCCAAACGCTGAATCTGCATCGGAGTCTAACCACTCAGGGAGATTGGAAAAACTCCACGAAAGAGTAGAATCTTCCGGGTCGGTTCCTTCTGCATAATACGCAAAATGTCTTCCGGTAAATGCTTCTGCCGATTGCAAAGATGTAATCATCGGTGCATCGTTAATCGGAGTCACATTGATATACACATTCAGCGTGTCGTGGAAATCTATATCCGCCGCGATGACTCGGAAAGTGGTATCTAAATCTCCTTCCAATGGAATTCCTGAAACGCTATCCGCAGTCGCACTCAACCACTGAGGGAGGTTCTGAAACGTGAAAATAATCATATCTCCATCCGGGTCGTGTGCCGTTGCCTTGTATGTAAACTGGGCATCTTCCACTGCGGCAGTTTCTCCGAAAGATGTCAGGCGCGGAGAATCTGGGATGGGCAGAACTTCAACCGTGAGTGTATCTTTTACGATAGCGCGGCGGGTATTCATCGCAGAGATTTCAACATCGGCTATGCCGTTAGAATCTGGTGGAATTTCCAACCAAAATATGTTGTCGTTATCAAGAACAGCTTCTAACAAATCTGGATTTGTTATGCTTTGGACTGAGAAAGTCAAAGGGCTATCGATATCTTGAAAAATCGTATCTAAATCTGCTAAGACGTACGAAGGTGTATCTTCATCCATGATGATGTCATGAAGCGGATGGAGTAGAACAGGTAAATCGTCTTCGGAAATTACAGTAATCAACATTGAGTCCTCCACAAAAAAGCCCTCCAAATCTGTGGCTGTTACGATGAAGTCCGCTTCTCCAAACGCATTCGGAAGCAACGTAATCTCCACCATCGTATCAATCATTGTCGGCACAAACAGTAGGCTATCCGTGCTGCTTACCGCAAATATTAAGCTATCTCCTGCTCCAATATCCTGGTCATTAAACACATGCAAGAGGTTGATTGGCTCCAAAATTTGATCTTCAGAAACAACTAAATCCTCCAATGGATTTTCGATATACGGAGGATGATTTGGGATATAAATTGTGATTTCAGAAGCTGTCCAATTATCGTCCTCAACATATTCCTCTACTTCAAATGCTTCATCCACATACGGACCTAAATACCAATTTCCTTCAGGAAAATCTTCCGGGATAGATGCAGCATTGGACAAATTAACCGAAACGGTATCGCCGGCGGAAATCCCAAAAACTCTTTCGCGTCCACCAATAAGTAAAACGTCTTCTGCCGGATCGATGTATACATCTTCGGATAAATAAAATCCCACAAAAAAAGTGTCTGCCGAAACATCTCCGGAATTGATTAGCTTTAGTGTAATCTCTTCACCAATTGCTTGTCCGGGTTCGGCGGCCTCTGGTGCTGAAAATAGTTCAATCGCAAGGTTCGCAAGCAAATCAGGAGGTACGGGGATATTCATCTCCCACCATCCATGATTAACATTCCCATGCTGATCATTTTCAGACCGGTCATACGCAACCTGTCCAAATCCATGGTCTAAAGGCCAGTAGCCAACCAAACCATCCACCAGAGCAGGGTCCGTCATGGCACGCAGCAATCCAATACTGTCCAGCGGACTATCCCAGATTGCCACATCATGGATTAGTCCATCGAAAAAGTCAAACTCAGGACTGGTTTCCATTTTTGTCCCGATAAATACCGGGTCAGATGTTACGTTCAGGGTTTGGTTTATTGCCAGTGACGACACCCGTTCGCCATTCATGTAAAGATGTGCATCAACTCCATCATATGTCCCGGCGACGTGAGTCCATTCTTCTATCGGCGGTAATTCCATTTGAACCGAATACATCTGATCATTAATTACCCATTCAAAATGATCTTCTTCACTTTCAAGAATGATTTGGTTGTCCTCTGTTCCTTTTTGCAGAATTCTGTTATTTCCACTCCACGAACGCGGATAAATCCATGCGGAAGCCGTAATCTCTTGTGGATTTAAATCATCCGTATTTTCAATTCGTACAAACGCATCTTGTCCGTCGAATGAGAGAGAAAAATCATCCGTGAGATATTCATCACATGGAAGCAGCGTAAATTCTGCAAAACTATTTCCTCCGGCTACGACTCCGACAGGCTCAGACCCTCCGATAAGGTCGAACCCTTCGTCACATCCCTCGGGTCCCCAAACCGTCGACCCTGTTTGATCAAAAATTGACTGGACAACGTACCCTGTACCGATAGGAAGACGCTCAAATGCAAATTCAAATTCACCGCCATCATTCACTTCTACAGAATCTTTCCCGATGAGAGGGTCATCATTATTTAAACTCATCTCAGGGAACCAAAGCCCGTACCATAAATACCCCGAATATCCGCTTGGAACTTCGATGTTTCCAAAAATACTCCCAGTCGTATCCTGATAATCTGTGTAAAAAGCGCCCATATCCAATCGGGTTCCATCCGGGTCTTGGTCGTCGATATCCGTCTCCCAAGTTTCTCCGTCTCCATCGGTATCAGGATCTCCCCCATCCACACAAGGAGAGTATGACCAAAGATGATAATCCCCATTTTCAGGGTCGACAAAAAGAGGATATTCATGGATATTTCCTTCGCCATCCCAACCATTTTGTATAGAAGAATAGGTAATTGTGATCGTGCTTCCATCGTCAACATGTACCGGCTCCTCGCTCATCCAAATAATCGTATTTTTCACGTTTAGATTTGCATTGCCCACATGAATGCCAATCCCATTCTGAACAAGTGTGTTGCCGATGATTTTATCTGAGGTGGTTCCTGCGTGAGCATAGATTCCCGTACCCATATGGTTATAAATGAAATTTCCCTGTATAATCGGAGAGCCACCGGTATTAAAACAGATTCCTCCGGAGGCATCTCCACCGCTTATTCCGTTTTCGTAAATTTTGTTTCTTAGAATATGCGGACTGGAATCGTTATGGATTTTTATTCCGTCCCATCCATTGTGACGAATATCATTTTCTACGATTTGCGGGTTAGAGTTATCATGGCAAATAATACCCCACTTCTCATTATTTTTTATGATATTATTTGAGATATATAGACTGGAGTTGTCGCATGTAATTGCACCCTCGTACATGTAACCCGTTTCGCTGAAAGAGGCAAATTCGATTATGCAATTCTTGATTATCGACTCATTAGAATTGATAAGGTTTATACTCCGCCAATCACCGGGATAAGGTTCCGGCTTGTGGGACGTAAATTTAATTGGACTATTGTTTTCTCCAATGGCGATGAGTGTACCGTGGACATCTATCTGTGCAACTGCATCAAAACGAACTTCAACACCGGGTTGCAATTCTAATGTGACTTCAGTTTCGATACTCATATCCTCAGTTAGGATGTATATCCCGGAGTGTACGAACACCGTATCACCGATTTCCGCAGATTCCAATCCACGGTGGATGGTAGCAAAAGGAAGTTCTACCGAACCTTCGCCGGTAGTATCATTACCCGTGGTGGAGATGTGCCAGACAGGTCCAGAGTACGGTTCAAACACAACCACAATCACAGGAATTTCCACATTCGGCTGATACGGGTCGTTCATTGTAAGCATCAGCGTATCGGCAAATTCTCCCACTTCTGATGCATTCAAATTGATATAAAGCGTGTCTGTACTTCCGGCGGAAATGATCAACTCCGATGGGGAAAATCCAAATACGGAATACCCAACATTGAACGACGGTGTTACCATCAAATCTGAATCGCCGTTATTCGTAATTCCTAATTCGTAATTCGTAATTGTCTCTATTTCAACTTCACCAAAATTAATGGAATCCGTACTCACGTCAGCTATCGGATAAAAGACGCTCATATTCACAGGAACAACCAAACTGCTGTTTGTGGAATCGTTGCTGGTGACGGCGGCAAAGGTGATTTGGCAGATCACACTCGTTAGCGCAATAAAGTAAAACGTATAGTTCACAAGAAAATTCTTGATTCGCCACAAATTTCTATTCCACCACCACATATCCGCTCCTAATTTCGTTCATGGTGGTTTCGTTGTACATATTGCGAATTGTACTTTCCGGGAGGATGTCCACAGATGTTTCCCCCAGCATTCCGATATGAGTAAAGATAAAGTCGATAATAATCCCGGATCCGCTTACACCGGTAAAGTCACCACCAGCTAATGCAATGCTCAAATCAAAGAGTCCGTCGGTGGTATCGTGTTCGACAAATGTGAATTCATTAATGTCTGTCACCTGACTTTCCAAAAGGAATTCACCTTCATCGGATTGAATGCTGTAATTTGTCAATTCCAGGAAGATAGGATCGTAGTCTACCAATAGATGGATGCCCATCATTTGCACGACATCTTCCGCTTTGACAGACATCATAAAACTGGAGGAAGAATCTGCATAAACCCTTAGCGGAATCATGGTTAGTGCCGGACCGTTGAGTGCATCAATGGAAAAATCCCGAAAGGGCCAACCTGTTTCAGTGATGTCTGTCGGATACATGCTTTTGACTTCGAAAACATAATCTTGATCATCCAAAGATGCCAATACCAGAGAATGTGTGCCAAGGTCTATGTCAAACGTCCATTGCGAATGTGGAGAGGACAGAAGGTCATGCCCGGATGTCCACGGAGACCATGCGCCGTAATTAATCCTATACGAATAAGAAATACCAGCAGGGATTTGGTAATCGCCCAGCGAATCAGGCCAATACAGTGAATCGGCATGACGCCAAATATACGTTACGGAATTAACTGACAACGTGTCTCCGTCACCGGGACCACTGAAAATTTCAGTCATGGGTGGCAAATATCGTACATCTTGCGGATCGAAAACATTATCTACTTCCACAAATATATCGCAGGAAAGTACTGACAAGATAATCAAGACGCAAAAAACATTTTGAATGATATCTCTTCGAAACATTGCCAATTTCCTAATGAATATTATGTAAAAGTGTACTTCGATTTTGTGATGCATATCGCACGTATTTTTCCCGTCACCATTATTTTTCTGTCAATGTCCACACGCCGTCCCAGCTTTTTCCGGGTGGATTGTTTTTAAGATGCTCGCACCGTTTAATAAAGACGGTAGATGGATTTGTATTCCTACCGGGGAACAAATCCTCCAATTTTTCCGCTTCTTTGAATGTTTTAATCGCTTCATCCCACTTTTGTTCAAAGTATAGATTATGAGCAAGATGAAACGTATCAAGTAATTGCTGAGTGTTTTGATTTAGTGTCCCTTTTTCTGCCAAAAGTTCAAATGTTTTCACCGGCTTTTTTCGACCTTTTACACGTACATAGTCCAGAAATCTCCATTCGAATTTCTCTTTAACAGTTGTATATAATGTTTCTTCCACCTGAATATACACGCCATACTGTTTTGCGGATGACTCAAGACGTGAACCAAGGTTTACCATATCTCCCATCATGGTGTAATTCATGCGCATTTTTGATCCCATATTTCCGGTTACCAAGTGACCGCTGCTCATTCCAATTCGATGCTGCATGGCATGAACAATCTCCGGATAATCGCCCTGTGTCCATCTCTCGCGAAGTTCTCCAAGTTTATTTTGCATTTCTAATGCGGTCATGCATGCTTGATACTCGTGATCGGGTACAGGAACCGGTGCTCCATAAAACGCCACAATTTCATCTCCAATATATTTATCAAGCGTGCCATGTCTTTTTAATAATATATCTGTCATTTCTGTCAAGTATTCGTTCATTAAGGCAACCATATCTTCAGGTTTCATCACTTCTGAAAATGAGGAGAAACTCTGAATATCGGAGAAAAATGCGGTATGATAGCCTGCTTCACCGCCAAGTTTCGGTTCTTGCTTTTCTTCATACATTTGGTCAATCAATTCCGGTGAAATATATGCCCCAAATGTACTTTTTAAGAAATGTTTATCTTTACGTTCATTGATGTATTGATAAATCACATTGGATGCGTAGGTGAGAAATATCCCTGCCAACGGGACAATAAGTGGGAACATTATGGACTGCCCCGGCAATGGTAATGACCCGGAAAATATTTGCGGATACGTAAGGAAAATATTTTCTGTGAAGAATTTCGCAAAGATTGATTTCAACCCCCAAAAAATATCACCGGAAAACAATCCAAAAATGATTCCAAAATACAGTAGTCCTTCTACAATCATCAATCCACCGGCGAGTACCGGGTTGAAAAATGTGATAAATAAGAATGTCAATATGCTCAATCCGGCTACCAAACCCATATGGTAAAGAACAGCTCTATTTGAATAAATATCTGACCGTACTTCCGTAATTCTACCTCCAAAAGATTGAATGTAGTTCTCATGTAAAATAGTTTGAATAGCATTTGCATGCGTTTCCAAACCGGGCGTAATCTGTGAAATCCCCATATAATTATAAAAGGGGGTTTGCTTGAAATCGTGGTGGGTTTCAACCGTCGTACCAATCATAACTATTTTATTGTAAAACGGAGATTTGGTGATGTCGAACTCATGGCCTAATCCCATTATCGTAATCATTTCATTGCGTTCTTCGGCATCATCAATTGCAAGAATCCAGTCCGGTATTTCTCCGGGGATGAATTGGCTCATCCAATCTATATCTTCGGAAGATTCTGCTAGTTCCACATCTTTTGTATCAATCACATACGCTAATGAATATCTTGGGTATGTTCCCCAGGCAGGAAGATTTCCACCAACCAGTTTATATCCGGAAGCCGGACCGTAATAATTCACAAGAAAAGCATTGGATTCTCCATACGACTGAATATTATATGCGCCATACGTCCATTGTCTGGATGTCGGATCATAATCCGGAACCTCTGAATCCGGGATATCCGAAAACGCTTTGACACATTTTAACCCTAATGTGAGATATCCGTGTTCTCTGTCGTGCGACAGATAATTTAATACAGCGTATTGTCTTGAAAAACCATCCGAATCCATCAGATCATTGATTAATCCTGTCTCAGGATTGCCCGCCATGATGGCATCTGTGGGGTAAGAAATGTACTGCGGCGGAACTCGATTAACCTCCATCACCATTTTGGTATTGATAACTACAGCTGTACCATGAGCCTTCGCCTCTGCAATCATTTCGCCAAGCACAACATCTCCATGTTTTGGTATTAAGTGTCGAAACTCTTCGGACTGAAGGCTATTTGCAAATTGGTGTAAATAATCAGATTTAGCTTCCGGAGCATCAAACTGAATATCAAACGCAATCACCTTCGCTCCTGCTTTATATAAATTTTGTATCACTTGACTCCAAATAGTTCCACGTGGATATGGCCACGACTCAGGAACCAGCCGCCATGCTTCGTCATCTACTTCGACTAAGACAATATCAAGTCCTTTATTAATATATGTTGAGTCGCTGGCTCTCCAGCCGCTTAGCGGTCCGCGAACAGTATGGAATCTATAATCGTAGGTCTTGAGCTCGAATTGATCAAATACACCCATCCAGTGTAAGAATGTTATTACCAAAATGGATGCCACAGTTAACCCGAATCCCGGGAGTTTAGTTTTTATGTCTTTTATGGTTATTTTCATGATTAGAAGGTGTAGTTAATGCTGAGTTGTAATCCGGATGTATTCATTTCCCAAGTGGAAGTCGATGGATTTTCAGGTTCATTTTCTGTCTCATCTTCGTCAGTTTGATCCAGATGATTTTCATTGAGCTGCAGATTTCCTGCAAAACGTAATCGAACATTTTTCCAAATGTCCACTTCGCACCCCATTTTACCATTCAAAAAATTAAGTCCGGCTGAGTCTGAACTTGAAAGTGTTGAGAAATTTCCCATAAATCGAATTTTATTATTGAACATGGCGTAGTGTATTCCAAATCCCATGGAACGCCATTTCACATTATCAATGGCTGTCGCAACTCCAATCGCGGTGGGGAGAAATATCTCAGTTTGAAACGCATTGAATATCGTACGAAGTGTTGGTGAAATCCTATTGGTAATGTTTACGGAAATTGTCTTTGTATCTGTTTTTGGGAAGATATATCCAGGATGTCGACGCTCAGAAAGTAAGTCCGTGTTATTGACTGTGTTGTAATTTATGGTCAAGGTGTTTTTTGTCTTCACAATTTCAAACGGAAGATTCACAGAAAACAATGCATTGGATGTCCTTGATTGTTCTCGCATATCCATGCCATCACCAAAATCGTCGATATCTTTATTCCGATTGATTGAATGGACGTTCAAAGTAAAAGAAGGGACATTTTGTCCGGGAATAAGCGTCACCCCAAACGCAAAAGTATAGGTGCGCAATGGGTCAATTTCAGAACGTAGTATTTTATTGTCTTGATACTTATAATTCAAATTTATGATTAACTTGTGGTCGAGCATGGTCAACCTGTCACCTATGGTAAATTCCCGAATATTACCGGTGAAATACGGATTTCCGAATGAGACGAACTCCGGTCCAACTTGTCGATATTCTAGATGAAAGCTGTTACCCGGATATCGCCCGTTTAATCGAAAATGAAACGCCGATGAAGGCATATTTATAATCGTCGCTATGGGGTGTTTTTCATAGGACATATAATCGAAGGGCACTAACGGCGTCATATAAGGATTAATTGTGAATATTCCTTCGTAAGCTACCGGATTCAGTATTAATGTAGTATCTATCATCAATGGAGTACCTGTAATGAGTCCATGCTCGTCGTACTGCACTCCAATTAATCCATCTAAACTGTCGTCTAATGTTGTATCCATTTCTGTTCGGGACATAGCCCCATCCCAAATATTTCGATTATACAGACTTAAATTCCAGCTGAATTCCGCACTTATTTGGCGCTGGTCAAAATACGTTTTTGTATCGAACCCAATGACTAAATTATCCTCAGGGTTACCTCCGCTCCATTTCGATGAAGGAAAATTCAATGTTCCATTGGCGGCAGCAAGAGCGGTTTGAAATTCTGAGAAAGTGTAGTCACCGGGGGTGATTCCTGTGGCTAAAGTATCTACTGTAAATGTGGCTTCAGAAGGAATCCTTTGAGAGACAGAACCTGGTTCGTCCGCTGATTTTAAAAAATACAGTCCAAAATGAAACGTGGATTTGTAATTCAAAGATAGGCGATATGTATCTATTTTTCTTGTAAACGTATAACCGGTTCTATCTAAAAAGTACGTGTAGCCACCTCCCTCTTTCACCTCTGTTAACATAGAATTCAATGTATACCCTTGATTGACATCTCCTCGCCATTGAACCGCGCGATTCAATTCCCCGGTGATAATATCCAATTTCAGCCACGGAAAAGACAAAGAAACACCCAATCCTCGTATCCGTCTTCCGGCAATTAAATACGATGATAAATGCGGATAGAAGTCTCCGGCAAATACTGTGAGATATTCGCCCATTTTTATTGTGGATGATACCCGGTTATAAGATTGTTGATATGGAGTTTCTCTGGTTGTCATCCGAAAATTCGATACAGTATTTATCCAATTCAGGCTTCCGTTAATTTTTCCGGTTACTTCTGAAATATTCAGAACGTTACCTACTACTTTTTCCGTCGATAAATACCAAGATAATGATCCGTCATAAACAAATTTATCTGTGATGTCCAATCCATATTTAACTACATTAAAATTCCATTTTATTGGAATCATTTCCATCCCATGAATATTTTGCGCAAAAACAGTAATTATGTGATTTCCCGGTTTCAATTTTTTAGGAACAAGACTAATCAATCCACTCCCGATTTCAGCCTGATCTGTAAAATCCTTCTCATCGATTACAATTTGAATGGATTCAGGATCTAATTCCATCACACCAAAAAACGATACGGCAATAACAACCTGATCTCTATGGAGTGTTTCACCCTGCTCCGGCGATAGAATCATCATATTTGATTCAACAGTTTCATCAAAATAGGATAATGTTTTTCCCCTATTAGGAAATTGCCTTGTCCTTTCTTTAGGGGTGATAATAATGCGATATGGAGTATCGAATGGGTTTTCCCGCGGAAAAGCGATAACATCTGTTTCATTCATCCATAGAATAACCAAATATTCCAAGGCTGGTGCCACGACTTGCTCCCCTGGGATTATTCCTTTCCATTCCGCATTTTGAAACCGCATCGGGATCTCTTGAAAATGGTGTTGGGTTGATGTGCGGTAATAAACAGTGCCTTCTATCGGGAGAACATTTCCAACTGTTGATAACGTAATAATAATATTTTCTCCGCTAGGATGAGTTTGTATAGGCTTATGATACAGTTCATCAACCGAGGATGCACCCCATACCAAAGAAAATGGTAAAATATACTGAGTGATAATCCTTCTTATGAACCCGGTTATTTGCGCATTCATGAAAAGAGTTTACCCGTATTATTTGGAAGGAAAAAGACTATTGATATTGGATCAATATTACTTTTTGCGTTCCGTCGGGACCTTCAAGATATATTCTAAGTTCAGATCCGCTTTCCACTTCTGCTTCATCCGGATCATCAGGAATCGTTGCTTCATCCGTTTCAGAATCGTTTACGGCTCCGTCTATTGTAGAATTTCCGGTGTAGCCTGCCAGGACATCAATCGAAACGCCTGTTAACAAATTCAATAAGTTCACTGTTCCCTCTAAACCAATGAGTTGATCTCCTGTAAACGGATCTGAAATCAACCAAAAATCTGTTCCTTTTACTGAGGCTACAGACGTAGGAGTTCTGATGACAAATTCCGTATTTTTTTGTTTTTCTACCGTTGCTCGGAGTGTCCCAATATCTATGTTAATCTGTTTGTTAATCTTGGTTGCTGAAAGGATTCCTGTGATTTCTAATTCAGTGTTTTCTTTTATCTTTAAGGCAGATTTATCATCAATAAATATGACGGTTACAAACCCTGTGCTGCCGGTACGAACTCTGTCACCATCCGACAAAATTGTCCCGGGTTTGATCATAGAATAAACAACCGGATTGTTCCGTCCAACCTCTGCTTTTCCAAACACTTTTGTCGCGACGGCAATTTTATCTCCTGCAAAAATTACACCCACGACCAATGTGAGGAAGAATATCCATTTGTTTTTATCACACATGATTATTCCCCCACCTGAATATTTGTTATTTCTAATGACCCGGTTAATATTCCATTTAATATATATGAAACACCTGCTTCGTCAATAGTTATATCATCATTGGTAAAATATCCACTCGGAAGAAACCCATTCAATTCACCATTTGGTCCAAACAGTGTAGCATACTGATCTTCACCGATAACATTTCGAAGCGTCAAAAGTAAGGTATTGATCACCTCGTCTTGCTCGGGTTCTTGATTCATATCGGCGATTTTAAATGCCCATACCGGGGATAATATTTCCTCCTCACCTTCTGTGGTTAATAAGCTTTGTTTAACCTGCCAAACATAAATAAGTCCAAATTCAAGCTGCCTGGCACCGGATACCGGATACTGAAATGACGTGAATGTCCCCACAGATTCCCACCCGGTAACTTGATTGAACGGAAGAGATAGATTGTCGTCGATGGCTTCTTCCGCTGACGAATGTATTTCAGGATTATATTCAGCCACCCGAATATAATTTTCGCAGGTCATGCAGGTCTGGGCATTCCAATTAAAAATAGGAAATATCGTATAAATTTGCGTAGAGCTTATATCCGCCGGAATTCCTCCGGGAGATTCAAGTGATAGCGTTGTTGGCGTTCGTACAATGATGGTTTTAGAATCCTGACCGGCTAATGTTAACGAAGATGGATCAGAACCGGAATACACGCTAATGCTAAATGAATATTCGCCGTCAGGTAAACGTCCGCTGGAAAGTACGGTATTGAGTACCTCATTAAACGCTGCAGCATTAATAATTTCATTTATTTTGGGCTGCAGAATAACCGCATTCCCGTTGACATCATATAACATCTGAGTATCCAAAGAGATATTCCGGTTATCAAAGACAACATCAGCCTGTGGATTGAGGATATCTACCTCAACGTCGACAATCGTCACGGGGGTAGAAATTCCCATTTGTGGTGAAACCATGGATGATTGGAATACGACTTTAACTATTGGAGTCGATTGATTGATGTGAAGTCTATATCGACAAAGCTGGATATCAGAAGCACCCGTTTGGACATCAAATCCGCTTATATAGTATGTCGCGTACTCAAAAAATCCGGGTTCGGGGATCAATTCAACAGTTTGACATATTCCTTTTGGTGGTAACAAGACAATCAGGATGAAGAAGGTAAAATGAGATAAATATGTGTGAATGTATTTTTTCATGGCTTTACTCCTCTGGTTAATTTACCAGTTGAACAGGTCAGAATACAACCCATTTTAGAAGGGACTAAAATAATGTGAAGTTTGTCACAAACAGGAGACAGAATACAGCCTGCCTGCCGCAGGCAGGAAGACAGGATTCAGGTACGGGCTATTGCAATAAATAAAAAAAAGCCCCAATCCACAAACTGGTGGATGGGGCTTTCAATAGTTCCCGGCAACGACCTACTCTCCCACGCTGGTCTCCCGCGCAGTACCATCAGCGCAATAGGGCTTAACTTCCGTGTTCGGAATGAGAACGGGTGTATCCCCTATGCTATAGTCACCGGAATAGTATTAATTATTTTTGGACCAAGGCTGGAGTCATTTCCAACACCGAAATATTAGTAAAGCCTTTCGGCTAATTAGTACCGCTCAGCTGAATACATTACTGTACTTACACCTGCGGCCTATCAACGTCGTAGTCTTCAACGAGCCTTATTTCCTTAAAGGAAGGGAGATCTCATCTTGGGATAGGTTTCGCGCTTATATGCTTTCAGCGCTTATCCTGTCCGAACTTAGCTACCCAGCCATGCCTCTGATGAGACAACTGGTGCACCAGAGGTTCGTCCACTTCGGTCCTCTCGTACTAGAAGCAGATTCCCTCAAATCTCCTGCGCCCACAGCGGATAGAGACCGAACTGTCTCACGACGTTCTGAACCCAGCTCACGTACCGCTTTAATTGGCGAACAGCCAAACCCTTGGGACCTTCTCCAGCCCCAGGATGCGATGAGCCGACATCGAGGTGCCAAACCGCCTCGTCGATATGAACTCTTGGAGGCGATAAGCCTGTTATCCCCGGAGTACCTTTTATCCGTTGAGTGATGGCCCTTCCATGCGGAACCACCAGATCACTAAGCCCTACTTTCGTACCTGCTCGGTCCGTCAACCTCACAGTCAAGCTCCCTTATGCCTTTGCGCTCTACGCACGATTACCGACCGTGCTGAGGGAACCTTTGGGCTCCTCCGTTACTTTTTGGGAGGAGACCGCCCCAGTCAAACTACCCACCTAGCACTGTTTTCTGCCCTGATTCAAGGGTCAAAATTAGAATTCTAGCAATACAAGGGTGGTATTTCAAGGATGGCTCCACCCCGATTAGCATCGGGGCTTCAAAGCCTCCCACCTATCCTGCACATGCAGAACCAGAATCCAATACTAAGCTATAGTAAAGGTTCACGGGGTCTTTTCGTCCTGCTGCGGGTAGCCGGCATCTTCACCGACACTTCAATTTCGCTGAGCTCCAGGTAGAGACAGTGCCCAATTCGTTACACCATTCGTGCAGGTCGGAACTTACCCGACAAGGAATTTCGCTACCTTAGGACCGTTATAGTTACGGCCGCCGTTTACCGGGGCTTCATTTCAGAGCTTCGCCGAAGCTAACCCCTCCATTTAACCTTCCGGCACCGGGCAGGTGTCAGTCCATATATTTCGTCTTACGACTTAGCATAGACCTGTGTTTTTGATAAACAGTCGATTGGGCCTGGTCGCTGCGACCTCTTTCGGCTCCATTCGCGAAGAACTTCACCTAATTGAGGCACCCCTTCTCCCGAAGTTACGGGGCTAATTTGCCTAGTTCCTTTACCTGGATTCTCTCACGCACCTTAGGATACTCTCCTCGCCCACGTGTGTCCGTTTAGGGTACGGTCAGCCTGTGATCTCACATAGAGGATTTTCTTGGCAGTATGATTAGGGTCAGTTTATGGACTAAGTCCTCCTATTCGTGTCTCAGAGTTGAATATCCCGGCGGATTTACCTACCAGAACCTCCTACGCACTTAAACCCGGACAATCAAAACCGGGCTGACCTTTCACGTCTGCGTCCCCCCATAGCTCAAACAATCACACACTGGTACGGGAATATTAAACCCGTTTTCCATCGCCTACGCCTTTCGGCCTCGGCTTAGGATCCGACTAACCCTGAGCAGAGTTACTTTACTCAGGAACCCTTGGGCTTTCGGTGACACGGAATTTCACCGTGTTTATCGCTACTCATGCCAGCATACTCATTTCCATCTCCTCCAGCTGCCCTCACGGGTCAACCTTCACAGGTTAATGGAACGCTCGCCTACCAATTCCGACAAATGTCGGAAGTCCAAAGCTTCGGTACTATGCTTAAAAGTCCCGGATATTATCGGCGCAAAACCCCTTGACTAGTGAGCTGTTACGCTTTCTTTAAAGGATGGCTGCTTCTAAGCCAACCTCCTAGCTGTCTGGGCGATTTGACATCCTTTATCACTTAGCATAGATTTAGGGACCTTAGCTGTTGGTCTGGGCTGTTTCCCTTTCGACTACGAAGCTTATCCCCCGCAGTCTCACTGCCATAGATCATGTATCCGGTATTCGGAGTTTAGTTGGGGTCGGTAAGCTTGTGGGCCCCCTAACCCATCCAGTGCTCTACCCCCGGTACACTGCTATGACGCTGTCCCTAAAGACATTTCGGCGAGAACCAGATATCTCCGAGTTTGATTGGCCTTTCACCCCTAACCACAGTTCATCCCCTCATTTTTCAACATAAGTGGGTTCGGTCCTCCATTCCGTGTTACCGGAACTTCAACCTGACCATGGCTAGATCACTCGGTTTCGGGTCTGCCGCATGCTACTTAACGCCCTATTCAGACTCGGTTTCCCTTCGGCTCCAGTCTTACGACTTTAACCTTGCAACATACGAGCAACTCGCTGGCTCATTATGCAAAAGGCACGCCATCATCCCGACGAATCGGGACTCTGACCGCTTGTAGGCATACGGTTTCAGGTTCTATTTCACTCTCCGCTAGGAGTACTTTTCACCTTTCCCTCACGGTACTAGTTCACTATCGGTTACATGGGAGTATTTAGCCTTACCGGATGGTCCCGGCAGATTCACACAGGATTTCTCGTGTCCCGCGCTACTCGGGTGCCACTCTCAGCAAGATCATCAACTTTCATCTACAGGGCTATCACCTGCTATGGCTGATCTTTCCATATCATTCGATTAATATCAGATTTTTTGACTTGCCGAAGGAACTGCAATTCCCTCTAGAATGGTCCCACTACACCGTATATGCAATGTTTGCAGACTTGGCACATATACGGTTTAGGCTCTTTCCTGTTCGCTCGCCGCTACTGAGGAAATCATTTGTATTTTCTCTTCCTAGGGTTACTTAGATGTATCAGTTCACCCCGTTAGCTCACTCCATCCTATATATTCAGATGGAAGTATCCAGGCATGACCCTGGATGGGTTGCCCCATTCGGATACCCTCGGATCTACAGTTGTTTGCACCTCCCCGGGGATTTTCGCAGCTTACCACGTCCTTCATCGCCTCCATGTACCTAGGCATCCTCCGTACGCCCTTAGTAGCTTTACTAAATTATCAGTGTTAGTAATGCGCTACCAGCGCTTGGTCCAAATTGTCAAATAACATCGATAGAAAATGGAAAGAATCAAGTCCCCCCATGTTTTATCTTTTATTTCGTCTTTCATGATGAAAGACAGAATTTTAACTTTGTAAAAAAACGGCTGTGGAGCTAGCCGGGTTCGAACCGACGACCCCCTGAATGCAAATCAGGTGCTCTCCCAACTGAGCTATAGCCCCATTGTGGGCCTGCGTGGACTCGAACCACGGACCTCATCCTTATCAGGGATGCGCTCTAACCACCTGAGCTACAAGCCCAAATATAAAGGTATGCGTGCGTCGACTAACCAAGTTCGACCATCTCCCGAATTTCTTCGGGATGCTCCTTAGAAAGGAGGTGATCCAGCCGCACCTTCCGGTACGGCTACCTTGTTACGACTTCGCCCTAGTTACCGGCCTTACCTTAGACGGCTCCCTCCCCAAGGGGTTAGGCCACCGGCTTCGGGTACTGCCGACTTCCATGGCGTGACGGGCGGTGTGTACAAGACCCGGGAACGTATTCACCGCGCCGTTCTGATGCGCGATTACTAGCGATTCCTCCTTCATGGAGTCGAGTTGCAGACTCCAATCTGAACTGGGGCCGATTTTTTGAGATTGGCTCCCCCTCGCGGGTTGGCAACCCATTGTATCGGCCATTGTAACACGTGTGTAGCCCTGGACATAAGGGACATACTGACTTGACATCATCCCCACCTTCCTCCTGGTTATCCCAGGCAGTCTCCTTAGAGTCCCCACCATTATGTGCTGGCAACTAAGGACAGGGGTTGCGCTCGTTGCGGGACTTAACCCAACATCTCACGACACGAGCTGACGACA